>JAYTMW010000532.1:0-2889 GCA_043728105.1 Saprospiraceae bacterium
AATTTGGGTTTAACGTACATGAATCAAGGCGATTATACTGAGGGGGTCGCTTGTCAAGAAGAGGAATTGATTTTGTGTGAAAAAAGAAAAGACATCAACGGCATGGCTTCGCTTCGGGTGAATCTGGGTATTGTTCGGATTGAAAAAGGAGACGATGATACGGCACTTATTGACTTAGAAAAAGGTCTCATATTAGCACAAAATCTCAATAATAAACAATTGATTTCCATTGCATTAGGTTGTATTGGCGGCATTTATTTGCGCAAAGGTGATTTTGAACAAGCACAAGATTTTTTGGAGCAAGACCTCCGCATCACCAACGAATTGGGCGACAAACAAGGCATTGCTATTGCCTCCGAACTCATGGGCCGTCTGTACAGCACAAGCGGCGATTTTGCGCAAGCTCGATTGTATTTTGAAACGAGTGTGGCGTTGTGTCGTCAACTCTCCTATCAAAAAGGCATTGCCAAAGGTTTGCATGGTTTGGGTGAATTGTATTTATATCAAACCGATTTTTTAAAAGCCCTACAATGTTTTGATGAAGCGATTACGATTGCACAACACATTGATAATCAATTGATTATGGCGCATTGTATGGCAGATAAGGCTTTGGTTTTGATGAAAGTAGGTGATTGGGAAGGCACAAAAGCCTTAAAAAGTGCCGTCGAAAACGTGTCAGATAAATTCAAAAATAAGCATCTTTCTACGCATATTAGAACAGTTTTCAATAAAGTATAATCGTTTGATAATCATACTTTTATACTTTTTTGAGCCAAAAACTACCTTCCAACTGCCAAAATACTGAGGGGGTCTTCCCTGTCACAGTTTCCTCATTTCTACTCCCCTATTCTCTTCCAACTTATCGTATTCTTGTGTTGTGCGTTTGAGAAATGCCCTCCGTAAAAAAGTTATTTGGATAAAAAACGATAACCATTATTTTTCATAAGTTATTGATCATCAATAAGTTATGAAGTTTACAGTTCAATATTTATCGTTCATTATTACTTACCTTTTTTTTGGTACAATTTTTTCAATACACAAATCGAATCTTATATTTTAACTCAAAACTTCTCTGCAAAATGATTTTAGAAACCATTATTACAGCAATGTTGCTGTTAAACGACGCACCAGCTCCTGCACCAATGCAAGTTGAAGAAGAAATGCCCATGGCATTTGCGACCGTTGAACCCACACCACAGTTTCCTTACGACATGTCTTACCCGTATGCGTATTTTGAATTGGATGATATTTTGAAAAATATCTCTGGTTTGACTGCGAGTAAAGACCCAAAAACCATCACTTGTATCCAGAGTGAAGACGGAAAAAGTTATGATATTGACCGCAAAACGGGTCAAATCGTAAAGTCAACGTTCTTCGTTACGGAAGGTGAATTTCAAGGTATCGAGATGGTGGGTGACACCATGTTTGCCGTTAAAAGTAGCGGACAACTTTTCAAAATTTATGGCTTAAAAAGTGCCAGCAAAACAGTAAAGGCGGTTCGCACGGCATTGCCTCGCACCGAATCTATCGAAGGTTTGGGTTACGATTTGATGAACAATCGCTTGTTGATGTCTTCAAAAGGACAGAAAGAAGGCGATTTCTCGAAGAAAATCTACGAAATGGATGTCAAAACCAACGCAACGAATCCAATTCCTGCGTATGAAATCACATTGGCAAACGTAAAAGGATTTTTGACGGAAAAGAAAGCCAATAAGGAATATCAAAAATTGTACGAAGACTACGTGGCAAAAGCCAACGCCAAGAGCTTCGATTTTATGCCTTCAAGCGTTGCGGTTCACCCAACGAACAATAATATCTACGTTTTGTCTGCCCTCAACAACGTTCTTTTGGTGATGAATCAAGGCGGCGAGATTGTTGAAATGTCAAAATTGAAAAAAGACTTGCACATCGCTCCAAACGGTTTGTGTTTCGATGAAGAAGGTACGATGTACATCAGCAACGAAGCCAAAGACGGCAAGCCTGCAAAGTTTTATGAATACAAAATGAAGAAAGACGTACTTACTGCGTCAAGAAAATAAAAAATTTACAATCAGCTTTGTCTCGATGTGCTGCGCCGTTTGGTGTGGCACATTTTTTTTGGTAAAATTTTGCTTTATTAACAGATAGATTTTATCTATATCTCCTTTAATGATATGAGAAGTTGTCCCAAACCTTTGAAATCTTCTGATTCAAGTAAGGCCTTCAATAATCGTTTAAAATTATGATTGTTCGCAACAGAGACATTTTTAGTAATATCTATCAAGTGTTGAAGTTCCGTTGGTAAGTTAAAATCAGCTAAATCTAATTTTAATTCTTCAGAACAAGTTATCAAGAAACGCTCAAGTTCGGGCTGTAAAACAATCAAGTATTGCTCAGAATTATTTTTTTGTTTCAAAACGACATTACCAATACGTTTTTTTTCTTTAAAATCCTTAAAGTAAAGAGGCTGCCGTTTATCTGCATCTATAATTCCGACAAGTCGAGCATATTTTGAGCCGCTTCTTTCCATGAAAGCCGCTACTTTTGAAATACCTCGCTGGTGAATAACTAACTTATTATCTTTTAGAAAAAAATCTGTAAGAGTCGTATCGGCATAGCACTCTGGAATAAAAATGACGTTCATTATATTACTTTTTCAAATTTAGCCATATTAAAAAATACGGCATCTGCACCCATATCATACATATCTTGTAAGTCATTGGCTTGTAATACATGTATTTTTGTTTCATAATTTTCAAAACCAGTTACCCATACATTGATTTCATCATTTTTTAACTCTTGCAAAAGTGTCTCAATAATAAAAGGACTGTGGGTTGAAATAAAATATTGATTATGGCTATCATGCGCTATGCGATTAGCCAATTGCCAAATATAAGGTGGATAAGAATG
>JAYTMW010000533.1:0-3297 GCA_043728105.1 Saprospiraceae bacterium
CGCTGATTTTTTTCTATTTTAACTAAAAAATCATGTTTAAATCAAAAGAAATCACTGAAAATCAGTTTAATCAGTATCATCTGTGGTTCTATTTTTTCCATATACGAAATTGCTGATATGGATAAAACAATTCTTTTAACTACTTGATTATCAATTAGTTATGAAATTATGTGGTCATAAAATCTTCTTTAAAAATCTTCTTTAAATAACGAATCAAATCTTCTGCATTGTCACGACTAAAACACATCGGTGGTTTTATCTTTATCACATTATTCTGAGGCCCATCTACACTGATTAAAATGCCGTGTGTTTTCATGCGATTGGCGAGGTAGGCGGTTTTATCGGTGGCGGGTATTTTACCTTTTTCTACCAATTCAAAACCTAAGAACAAACCTTCTCCTCGCACATCACCTATGAGCGGAAAATCCTGTTGTAGCTTCCGCAATTCCGTTTTCAAAAATGCCCCCATTTCTAAGGCGTTTTCTTGTAATTTTTCTTCTTTTATCACTTTCAAAACTTCTAACCCAATGGCTGCCGAAACAGGATTGCCGCCAAAAGTATTGAAAAATTCCATGCCATTGGCAAAAGCTATGGCAACGGCTTCCGTGCAAGCAACCGCCGCCAACGGATGCCCATTGCCAATGGGTTTGCCCATCGTCACGATGTCGGGAACAACGCCTTGTAATTCAAAACCCCAAAAATGCTTCCCTACCCTCCCAAAACCAACTTGCACTTCGTCAGCAATACACAAACCACCCGCTTTGCGTACAGATTCGTAAGCCAGTTTCAAATAATTATCGGGTAAGTCAATTTGTCCGCCACAACTCACAATGCTCTCTGCCAAAAAAGCGGAAACACCACGCCCTTTTGCTTGAATTTTCGCTATCGCTTCCGTTACATGAGCCGCATATTGCTCTCCTGTTTCACTTAATTTGCCTTGATATTTTCCTCTAAAACTATCGGGCAAAGGCACTAAATGCGTGTGTTCGGGCTTGCCTTTGCCCCCTTTTCCATCAAATTTGTAGGAACTGACGGCAATACAACCGCTTGTATTGCCATGATACCCAATTTCAAGGGCAATCACATCTTTTTGATGCGTATAGGCTTGTGCCATGCGTAAAGCCAATTCGTTGGCTTCGCTACCAGAGTTCACGAAGTGCAAAACAGACAATTCTTTGGGCAGAGTGGCGCATAATTCTTTGGCAAAAACAAGGATATTATTGTGCAAATAGCGGGTATTGGTGTTCAAAATGGCCATTTGTTGCTGCCCTGCCTTCACAACTTTAGGGTGTTCATGCCCTACGTGGGCGACATTATTCACCGTATCTAAATATCTCCTGCCTGTATCATCAATCAAATATTGACGCTCACCCCTCAGTATTTTCAAAGGTTTTTTGTAAGAAATGCTTAAACTTTTACCCAAATGCTTTTTTCTAAAATCAATGAGTTCTTGATGACTTTCAATTGGTTGTGGGTTGAGTTTTTCGTTTTTAAAAAACACATTAGGGTCAGGAGAAATAGACGACCATACGTTTATTTTATCAGGAAAACCCACGCCCGGAAAGTCATTTTCATAACCCAATAAATCCAACATGATTTGAAAATGAAGGTGCGGTGTCCAATTCCCATTTTCAGAAGAATTACCTAAAACACCAATTTTTTCACCCTTTTTTAATGTCTTTCCAATGCGCACATTTTCAATACTTTTTTTACTTAAATGACCATAAAGGGTATAAAAAACGAGCGTTTTATCAACTTGGTGCTTTAAAATAATGACCCCACCGTAATCTTTATCGGCTCCATTATAACCACAACCCACGATTTCTCCGTCTAAAATTGCATGGATTGCGGTGTTTTCTTTTTCCCAAAAATCAACACCCAAATGTACGGTTCTATACTCGTAGCCATTATTGCCCTCCATTTCAAATGCTTTTGTAGCGTATAAAGGACGGGGTTCTAAATAACCTCCCGCAATGATTTTATCGGGTTCTTCCGCTTGAAGTTGATTGATTTTAGCCGTAAAAATAGCCGTGTTTTGATATTCAGAATAATTGCCCAAAAAAAGACTTCCGATACTTAAATCTAATGCGTAAATGCTTGAAAATGAAAGCGTTGGAAACAAATCATGCACACTAAACGATTGTAAAGCCGCCCATTTTTCAAACGCTTTTTGATGTGGAATGGGCGTAAAACCACAAGCCTCACGAAAAGAAAAATGAACCAATTGTGCGGGCAATTTTTCCCATTGATGCAACAAATCCCAAGCAGGTTTTTCACTAATCAATAAATAAGTGTTTTCAGGTTCTTGAATTTTATTGATAGCCGATTTTGTGACGCTGATAACCAAACGCATGGCAACCAAAGTGTAAAGCATTTCCAATTCAGCCTCTTGCAACGGATATTTTTGATGATAGCCCGCCACCAAAGGCAAAGCGGCGGCAAGCGGGTCGGGGTGTTCCATTATCGCATAAGCCAAAGTCACCGCCAAATCGTTAATCGTTTGGGTATAAACAGCATCGCCATAATCAATTATCGCCAATACTGAGGGGCTCTCTAAATTATCGTTCACTACGATATTATTGTCGTTGGCATCGTTGTGAATGACCGACTTTCGTAGTTTTTTATAGGCATTTTGACATTGCTCAAATTGGTTTGTAAAATAAGTCAAACACGCCTTTTGCTCGGTATCGAATAAATCTAAATGAGGATATGTCCAAGCCATTTGTGCTATATCCCAATCGAAAACCCGTGAGGCACAGGGATGGTTAAAATCCTGTAAAATACTCGTGATTTCACCTCCTTTTTCACCCAAACTATACCTCAAATTATCCAATTGTGGATTGACCGACGACCATAGTCTGCCTGTAACCCAATCTAATAATCGAACTTTTCGACTTTGCCCAAAATCATCAACAATGGAAATTTGGTTTTCGCCCGCCTGTGTTTTGATGATTTTGGGAAACTTAAAATCGGATTTTCCCTCTTGTGAAAGATCGTTCCATTTACCATCAATATGAAGCAACAGTTTTTGTTGAAAGTCAAAATAAGCGTCATCCGTATCTGGGCGGCTTATTTTTAAGATATAATTTTCCCCACTTTCAGTAGTAATTTTATAGTTGAAATCAAGCTCACCTGTTTGCTTTTTTGCTACGCCTAAGATGCCATATATTTGATGACACAGCCTCACAGCTTGCTCTTCTGAAATGAATAATGCTTGATAATGCGTCTCTAACATTTTGATATTATGGATTGAATATGAAAAAAAATGATGCTAAATACTGAGGGGGTAAAATAAGG
>JAYTMW010000534.1:0-6183 GCA_043728105.1 Saprospiraceae bacterium
TTTTAACTAAAAAATCATGTTTAAATCAAAAAAAATCACTGAAAATCAGTTTAATCAGTATCATCTGTGGTTCTATTTTTTCCATATACGGAATTGCTGAAATATAAATGTTTCATGTCGTAACTAATTGGTAATCAATACTTTATATAACAATACTTGGATTTATTTTTTTATTCTACTTTGTCCAAAACAAACAATCTACCATCCAATAAACGTATAGCAACAACGCCTTGTATTTTAGTAAAATAAAGCTCCAACGGCTCGATGGTTTTTGATTTTAAATCATTGTTTTTGACAATAACATTTTTGAATTTTTTACCTAAAATAGTTAATTAATCAATTGGTTTATGGTGCGTTAATATATCTGGTTTCATGGTGCCTCTTTTTGAGGTTTCAACTTGAAAAAAAATGGAAGATAAACTACTATTTCCTACTTTACACTCCAAAATATCATACAATAAAGTAGTATCAGAAGTAATCGTATCTACACTTTTGCTGATGATAAAAATATTTAAACTTAGATTTACATTCACTTCTTTTGACGTAAAATTCAAAATTTTCATTTTTGAATTTAAAAATTCTACGCCCGAATTAAAAGCCTCTTGACACAATACTTTAGTGTTTACTTTATAATCAACGTTGGTAATTCCAGACTCGGCTTTAAACGTGATTATACTCCCAAGTGAATCTTTATAAATCATGTTTTTCCCTTGAAGATTATTGAGTAAAACCAAGCTGTTTGGCGTAATTTCAACGCTGCCTACTGACACATCTTTGCATTTAGAACAGCCTTCAAATAGTATTAAGATTAAGCCTAAAAAAAAGATTGCTTTTTTCATTTTCATTCGTTTAAATTTATTTATAATTAATTGATAGTCAATGTTTTATAAAAATGCTACCCCCTCAGTATTTTACTGTTTTTCGATATTTTAAAACGGATATGACAGCGTAATTTCAGTCCCATTATTATTATGAATAGAAAATTTTCCACCTACATCGTGCATCCTTTTTTGCATGTTTTTCAGACCATTGCCGAGTATGGAAATGTGTTGTGTATCAATACCTTTTCCATCATCTTTGATATTAATTTTTAACCCCTCAGTATTTGAGTCAATTTTCACTTCAATTTTATGTGCCTTAGCATGTTTCACAATATTATTCATGGATTCCTTCACACACAGGTATATATTGCGCCGCACCGAGCCATCTATTTCTTTTTCAAGCGGCAAATTCTCGGCTTCAAATGAGAGCATTAATTGCGCATCATCTAAAAAATTAGTGGCAAATTTTCGGATGTATGCGACCAAACTTTGCACATTATCATTGCCTATATTGAGCGTCCAAATTATCTCATTCATCTTGTCCACCATCTCACTTGATGCGTAAGAAATACGATTTATTTCGGGATAAATATTTGTATCAATTTTCTTCTTTAAAACCTCTGATAAAAGTGAAATAGAAGTCATAGAAGAACCTAAATCGTCGTGAATTTCTTTAGCAATTCTGATGCGTTCGTTGAGTTGCCCTTCGAGTTTGGCTTTTGTGGCTTTTAACTCTTGTTCACGTTGCAAATTGAGCAATTCCTTCTTTTTTGCTTCGGTTTTAAGGCGTTGAAAATAGAAAAAACCGAGACCTAAAGCGGTCGTAATTCCGATACCGCCCAATAAATTAGCAATGGTACTGCGTTGTTTTGTCAGTTGATTTTCTTGCTCCAAAAGCTGTTTTGTTTGCTCCGATTTTTTGAGTTTTTCGTCAAGTTCGAGCATTTGGGCATTCTTTTCATTGGTTACTATTATGGCATCTATTTCAAGATATTTTTCTATAACATTGTTTGCTTCTTTATACTTTTTCAAACCCATTAAAACGTCATATTGGAGGCTCAAAATATTGCGCTGTAAGTTAAGGGGTAAATTAGCCCCCGTTGTATCTTTGACGAAACCATTGATGATAGCTTGGGCTTTTGTATAATTTTTTTGATCAAAATAATTTTTAGCCAATGTTCTTAACAATCGTATTTCATCGTCTTTATTACCTACTTTTTTTGTCAAATCAAGTGCTTTTTGAATGTAAAGAGCACTCGAATCGTACATTTTCCACGCTTGATATACTTGTGCAAGATTGTTATAGCAAATCAAAATACTGCTTTTACTGTTAATTTTTGTCGCTAAATCAAGCGCAATCCGATAATTTTTTTCTTCTGCAACCGTATCTTTTGTCCAAACACACGATTTACCTTTATTGATATGCACGCTTATTAAACCAATTGTATCCTTATCTTTTTTGTAATAATCCAACGCTTTATCAAAGTATTCAAAGGCTTTTTGAGGGTATTGCAAGTTGTCAAAAATGTTCGCCAAATTGCTATAAATAACGCCTAATTGTTTGGGTTCATATCGTTCAATTAAAGGAATAGATTTATCATAAAAATAGCGAGCCGAATCATATTTATTTGCCGCATGATAAATGACGGCACGTGAAAAAAAAGCCTTTCCAAGATAAGCATTATGATTACTCTGCGAAGCCCATTTTATGTAGTCGTGAGCGTAGGATAGTCCTTTTTCTGTATTGTCTCTTTCATATCCTTCATAATAAGAAATGGCTGAATAGGCATCTGAAATACTTTTTGGATAATTGTATTTAAGGGCTAAAGACAGTGATTTTGCGTAATAAAATTGAGCTGAATCTCGGTGTTCCTCAACCATGTCGTCACCAAATTTTATAAGTGCTTTAAGTGTTCCAGTGTCGGTTCCACCAACTTTAATTATTTGCCAAAGGCTGTCTCTGTACGCACTTTGTGCAAAGGCGAATGTTGTCAATTGTATGTATAAAATTATCAAAAAGTATTTCTTCATAGCCTAATTTTAATTTATCTCACTTAAATTTGAGTTGATTCCAAACCTAATATACTCGTTTTTCTAAACAACAAAGCTATTGCATTATTTTGAATGAAGAAATACTACTATTTCAGTAGATTTCAACTTCGGAAAGTACCCCCTCAGTATTTGAGCCTTTTTTTATTTTTTAGTGAAAAATACTGAGGGGTTGGTAATAAGTATGGTAAGAAATGGTTTATTTTGCGCATTAAAATATTAAAACGCAAAAAGAGAAATAGGTAACACATTGATTATCAAGGCTTTATGCGTTTTAATTCTAAATTTTTAATTTTCAATTCAAAAAAAGTGTCGCTCAATAAAAACGCCTTAATTCGATATAAAACCCTTGATGCCTGTCTCCAAAATCGCTTTCGCAAATGGACTTTGGAAGACTTGGTGGATGCCTGTTCGGATGCTTTATACGAGTATGAGGGTATAGATAAAGGCGTGAGTGTGCGCACCGTGCAGCTGGATATTCAGATGATGCGGTCAGAAAAATTAGGGTATAATGCACCCATAATTGTCTTGGATAAAAAGTTTTATACTTATGAAGACTCCAAATATAGCATTACGAATATCCCTTTGACTTCACAGGATTTATCTACGCTAAATGAGGTTGTAACCATCTTAAAACAGTTCAAAGGCTTCACCCATTTTCAAGAAGTGGACGGCATGGTTGGTCGTCTGGAACACAAGATTTTTGTGGGTAAAAATCAACAATCAGCCATCATTGATTTTGAAAAAAATGAGCAATTAGTAGGCTTACAATACCTCGCTCCTTTGTACGAATCCATCTCTAAAAAACGAGCGTTAAGCATTGATTATCAATCATTTAAGGCACATGAGTCACAACGATTTGTGTTCCATCCGCAGCTTTTGAAGGAGTATCGTAACCGTTGGTTTGTCTTAGGTTTTAGAGGCAATATTAAAGAGCCACAAATGTTGGCTTTAGATAGAATTCAACATATAGAAACTCCTCAAAATGTTGTTTATACTGAGGGGGCCATTGATGCTTCTTTTTTTGATGATTTAATTGGCGTAACAAAAAATGTGGGTATGCGCCCCATGAAAATTGTCTTTTTTGCGGATAAAAAAACGACACCTTATATCATGACAAAGCCGCTGCATCCTTCGCAAGAAATTGAAGAAGAACGAACAGACGGCACTGTTTTTAGCTTAAAAGTTATTTGGAATTTTGAATTGGAAAGAGAGCTTTTGGGCTTTGGCGAATCCATTGAAGTGTTGTTGCCGCATCGTTTGCGGGAAGGCATCAAAAGGCGTTTAGAAAAGGCATTGAAAGGTTATTTGAAGGAGGAATAAATACTGTACTTATTCTCGTATAATTATATTGATTAACTTTGTCGTTTAATTTCATTCTCGTTCTAAAACTGTATAAATGATTGGTCAAACATTAAAAAAATATTGTTTTTTTTCTTCCATTCTACTTCTTTCCTTTCAATGTGAAAACAAAAAAACACCTAAAGAAAATACGCCAAACCAAAATGAAGTTGCTTTGATTTCGGAAGGGAAAACGCCTTTTAGTGCGGGCATAGACAAAGGTATTCTTCAAAATGAAGCCATCACTGAAGCCTCAGGATTGGCTGCATCTCGCCAAAATAAAGGTCTTTTTTGGACCCATAATGACAGCAAAGATGCTAACCGCCTTTTTCTTTTTGATGAAAAAGGACTCGATAAAGGCACTTTTTACGTCGAAAAAGCCACTAATCGAGATTGGGAAGACTTGGAAATGGTCGCCATCAACAACACGTCTTACATATACGTGGCTGACATCGGCGACAATGACGGGGAGCATAATAAAAAATATATTTACAGAATAATAGAGCCTAAAGTTACGCCTTCAAATAAGCCCATAACGGACACTTTGAGGGGCACAGAAACGATAGTTGTCACGTATCCAGATGCCAAACGAAATGCTGAGGCTTTAATGATTGATCAAAAGACTTTTGACATGTATATTGTCTCAAAATTTGAAGATAATGTGGTTGTTTATCAAGTTCCTTATCCTCAATCTACGACCCAAATTAATGTAGCGAAACCCGTTGCTACGTTGCCCATAACTTTTGTTACAGCGGCAACAATTTCACTTGATAATCAAGAGATTTTAATTAAAAATATAGATCATGTTTATTATTGGAAAAGGAAAAAAGATGAATCCATCGTCGCTGCTTTGAAACGACCCGCCACTATTTTACCTTACGTGAAAGAGCCGCAAGGTGAGGCGATTGCCTTTGCCGTTGATGGCAGCGGTTATTATACGGTGAGTGAAATTAAAAAGAAGGTTAAGCCGCATTTATATTTTTACAAGCGAAATTAATTTTGAGTACCCCTCAGTATTTTTGTTATTTTTTCCTAAACAAAACCGTAAAAATACGAGGCAATGTCGTTCTATCATTGGCATCAAAATATTCATTGACATCAACAATTTCTAAACCAAACTTATGCGCCAATTGTGTGAAATCAGACACATGATGATTAAAACAGGTGACAATTTGCAAACCTTCTTCGGTCTCAAATCGAGCCTTTGTGCCACTGTATTGCTTGAAGGGATGCAACTCTCCTACATATATGTATCCGCCTTGTTTGAGCGCATCTACGGTTTTTTCAAAAATGGGTTCTAAATGCTCAATATGCTCTAAAACAAGACTAAAGCCGACTAAATCATATTGTTTTGTTACAAAATGCCAAGGTTGGGTAATATCTGCTTGCACAAAACTGACCCACTCAGTATTTACTTTCAATTTAGCTTTTTCAAGCATTTTTTCAGTCAAATCAACTGCCGTGACGTGTTTAAATTGTGTCACTAACCACTCGGTATTTTTACCAGTGCCGCATCCTATTTCTAAACAATCTTCGAGATTCAAACCATCTAAAGTTGTTCTTAATGCAATGCCTTCGAGGTCTCTCGTTTTGTTGTCGTTGGTGTCATATTGTTCCGACCAGATGTTATAGGCTTGTTTTACATTCATTAATTTCTGATTTTTATTTATAGATAAACGGATTATTAAAAACGATAATATTTTTGAAATCGTAAGTAATAGGTTGAATTTTGTTACAATCTCGTTACATTTAACTTTTTAATAATTCGTTTTTTAAAACCCTACATAAAATGTTCACGCCTCGTTTTTGCTGCGCAAAAAAAGGTTTTTAAAGAATTTTTTTGGGTTGAAGCTATTTTTGAGAGAAAAATTTTCAATTTTTCTCTCAAAAATAGCTTCAATCCGTAGAAATTTCTGTTTTGTACGCCTTTTTGCGCAGCAAAAACAGTGAGTAAATATTATGTAGGGTTTCA
>JAYTMW010000535.1:0-12050 GCA_043728105.1 Saprospiraceae bacterium
TTAGCTTTTCTTCATTTTTTTTCTCATAGTCTTTGGGAACAATTGAGATTTACCGCCCTTCGTATTTTTCTCCATACTGTTGGTAAAACCACTTGTAGGGCAACCCGATTTGGTTTTACACGCCGGTAAAGCCATTGTTAATAGACCCCAAACGAGGGCGCATTGAATGAAATTTACTATTCGTTTTACACGAAAAACAGATGTTGCCATTTTGACACATTGAGTAACAAACATAATAATTATCTTTTTTATTTAGACGTTAATGTCCAATAAGTAATCAATTAAACGGTTATTTTATAGTTATATTTTCAAATTTCATGCTCAATATAAAAAGCCACTACTAAAATATATTTCTATTTCAGAAAATAATCAATTTGCTTTAGGGAAAACAGAAGTGCGAAAAAAATAGGCGCCGTAAATACTTTATAAATAAAAACATAAAACGCTGATAATCAGCTATTTACAAATAAAAATAAATAAAAAATGTACTTAACATGATTAAAAAACATTTATGGGAAAATTAAAATTTCTTAAATTACCAATATAGAAAATTGAGTTTTTGAGTAAAATAAAATAAATTTGTGACATTGAAATAAAAGAAAATAATTATGCAAAATTTAAAAATTAACCAAAAAATATAAGATTCCATGAAAAACGACACGAAATTGAAGAGTACATTAATTTATGGAGGTAATCGCACCTACTTTTTTGATGTAAAATCCAATGAAAATGACGAAAAATATCTTGTCATTACAGAAAATAAACCCAATATAGACAATGCTCAAATTATTATTACAGAAGAAAATTTAGGGTATTTTTTAAAAGGTTTACAAAAAATTTTACCTGTTTTTGGTTTAGAATCCACGCTGCCCGACAAACAAACGGATAGTTTTCGCTCATGGACGTATGAGGAGGATGAGCAATTGGAGCAACTCATTGGAGAACATAAAAGTGTTGAGGAATTAAGCCAAATTTTACACCGCAGCGAAGGCACGGTTTACGCAAGATTAGAAAAACTAAAAATATCGGTTTGAATCCCATTTGAGCCGCACTAAACATCTATGAGAACTTGGCATTCAATGCCTTTTGTCCGTTTGGTTTTACCTTTCTGTATAGGTATTGTCACGGCTTGCTTCATGCCATTCCTTTCCATGAGTGTTGCGTTAGCTTTGACTATTTTTGCCTTTTTTAGTTTTTTATTTTTGTCTTTTTTCCAATCCAATTTTCGGTTTCGTTGGCTTTTTGGCATACCCCTCAGTATTTTTATGTTTTCAGTAGCCTATCTATTAACCGCTTGGCACGATGACCGACAAGAGGCAATGCACTTTAGTCAATTCCTTAAAAAGCCGACTGAATCAACAGTTGTGGGCGTTGTTGAGGATAAAGTAGAGAAAGAAAAAAGCATACGTATTTTATTGAAAGTCAAAGAGTTATCTCATAATTCTGATTCTATAAAACAAGCCACAGGTAATTTGTTGTTGTATATTAAAAAAGATTCGACGCTTAAAACGACCCCTCAGTATGGCGATGTTTTAGTTGTTCAAACGACCATTCGAGAGATTGAGCCGCCTAAAAATCCTGATGCCATAGATTTTAAACAGTATTGGCATTTTCAAAATATCCATTATCAAGGTTTTATAAAAGTCGAAGATTTTAAGATTTTGGCAAATGATAGAGGCAGTTGGATTATTGCAAAAGCCAGGGCTTGGAACGCTCATTTCGTAGCAATTTTAAGAGAAAATTTGACTTCCGAAGATGAATTTGCGGTAGGTTCTGCCCTTGTTTTGGGGAGTAAAGATGCGGTGAGTGAGGAGATAAAAAAGGCTTATATTGAAACAGGGGCAATGCACATATTAGCCATTTCGGGTATGCACATTTTGTTGATATTTAGTCAATTAGAACGCATTTTAAATCTTTATAAAACGGGGAATCGGCGAGTTCGTTGGGTCAAAACAGTAATTTTAATTTTTCTAATTATCCTTTTTGCCTTGCTCACGGGCTTGGGTTCGAGCATCGTGCGAGCCGCCGTGATGGCGAGTTTTGTGGCCATTGGAAAAACGATTAATCGGCACAATAACGCCCTTAATTTACTCGCTGCCTCGGCTTTTTGCCTCTTACTTTATAATCCATATTGGCTTTTCGACATAGGTTTTCAATTATCTTACGTTGCGGTTATTGGCATCACACTTTTTGGAGACAAGTTTAAGAAAATTGTTGCGTCTAAAAACAAATTGTTGAATTATATTTGGCAAAACATCTCTATTGGCTTGGCGGCGCAGTTGGCTGTTACGCCCTTAGCGTTGTATTATTTTCATCAATTCCCGACCTATTTTTGGCTCACGGGTTTGCTCGTAGGCGTTGTTGCGGATTGGGCTTTAATGGCGGGAGTTGTGTTGTTAATCGTCAACCATGTGCCACTATTGGGTTGGGTTGCGAGCAAAATATTGTTTGGCACTTTGTGGGCTATGAACCACCTCATTTTCATCATCCAAAAATTGCCGCTGAATTTGATTGAAGGTTTTTGGCTTTCGTTGGGTTCAGTGATTTTATTGTATGGTTGCATCAGTGGTTTTTGGGTGGCTTTTCAAAGTCGAAAATTACGTTTCCTTTATTACCCCCTCAGTATTTTGCTTGTTTTGACTGCTTTTTACGCTTTTAGTTCTGTCAATAATCAACAAACTAAACAGCTGATTATTTACCATATTCCTAAAAAATCACTTATTGAAATCTATGTGGATAAAAAATGTTATAGTTTTTTTGAAAAATTTTCAAAAAATATTGACACCGAAAACCGCATAAAATTTGCTGCACAAAATCATCGCAACTCATTGAAAACGAATGACTTAATTACATGCGATTTTAACGAATATGTTAAATACGATAATTTTATATACCGTAATGGGTATATGCAGGTAGGGCGAGTGAAAGTTGCAATACTTGACATATTACCTAAAACACCCTTAACTTTACCTACCGAGTTTGTGGTGCTAAGGAATAATCCAAAATTGAGGATACAAGAGTTAAAACAAATTTTTGGTTTTACTCAGATTATTTTCGATGCATCCAACAGCAAATGGCGGGTTGAGGAATGGAAAAAAGAGTGTCACACATTAGGATACAATTTCCATGACGTTGCAGAAAAAGGAGCTTGGGTTTATAACTTATAGTTTTGATGTATACTAAAGTGAAAGTGGTTTTCGGATTGTTAATTCAAGGTCTCAATTGCCTCCATCTTCAGATGGAGGGCGAAAAATTGAAAAAAATTAATCATTCACCTCCCATCTGAAGATGGGGGCAATTGAGACAAGACATAAAAACCGAAAACCACTTTCACTTCAGTATAACTTAACTCATCATCCAAAACATACACAATGAGAAACTTACTAACAAATTATTTCTATTATTCTCGGGGAGAAAGAAATGGTGTAATCGTTTTAGCAACCTTATCGCTTTTGATTGTTTTTATGCCAAACCTATTTTCTTATTGGCATAGTAAGACAAGTGATGTAACCGATTTTAGTGCATTTGAGAAAGACGTTATAGCTTTCAATAGTGCCATGCCTTCGGCAGATAAAAATACTTATGGTGCTATTTCGGGCAAAGAAACAAATGTTGAACTTTTCAACTTTGATCCAAATACAACTACTGCCGAAGATTTTATGCGCCTCGGTCTATCGCCCAAAGTGGCAACCATTATAACGCACTATCGTGAAAAAGGTGGACGGTTTTTTAGAAAAGAAGATTTAAAAAAAATATACGGCTTGAAGCCTGATGATTATGAGCGATTGGAAGATTATATTACACTTAATAATGCGCCTAAAAGTTCTTTGACTTCATACGGTTACACCCCTCAGTATCCGAACCGATTTGAGGCATCAAAGGGTGAAAATGAGCCGCCGATTGACATTAAAGTTTTCCCATTTGACCCCAATTTAGCAACAGAAATGGAGTTTCGGACACTCGGAATTGATAAAAATGTTGTAAAAAACATAATTAAATTCAGAGAAAAAAATGGAAAATTTTATAAAAAAGAAGACTTAAAACGCATTTATAGTTTTTCTGAAATCGACTATTTGCGCCTCGAAAAATATATTAACATCGCTGATAATCAACAATTTACAAATTACAATAATTCACCAATCAATGTAAACGAATCAAAGAAATCAAAAACCGAGAACATCAATCTCACAATTGATGTCAATAAAGCAAACATCAATGAATGGTTGGAATTACGAGGAATTGGAAGTACCTTTGCCGCCCGAATCGTTGAACAACGTGAAAAGTTAGGCGGTTTCGCATCAATCGAACAGATAAAAATAATTCATGGACTACCAGACTCTACGTATCGCAAGATACAACCACACCTGCTAATTTCAACACCTATTTTTAGGAAAATTTCAATTAATAAGATCACTATAGACAATTTTATGCACCCTTACCTCACCCGTAAGCAAGTCGAAATATTAGTGCGTTATCGTGTTAATCACGGTGATTTTAAGAAAATCGAAGATTTAAAAAAAACAGGCGTATTGGATGACAACATCATTGAGAAATTGAAACCCTACATCGTTTTTGATTAAAAGACAGGATAACAGGATTTTATTGATTAACAAGATTTTAAAATCTGCTTTTTTTGTCAATAAATATTTTTGCATAAATAACATTACCATAAATACGCTCAACAAAATAAACCAAACGTAAACAGTGTCTGAAAGTATTTTCAAGGAGACTTAATCTTCATTGAAAATTTCTAAAAATCCTTAATCTAAGGTTTCAGACACTATTGTTTAACTAAATTTTTAAAAATGAAAAATTATTGGATAGCCTTTACATTGTCTCTTACGCTTTTAAGTATAGCGTTTGTGTACCATCAGAATCAAAAAAATAGTGAAAAACAACAAACAGCCCTTAAACTTGACTCTCTTGTTCCGAACATCGAAAAAACTGAAACAATTGCAGTCTCTGAAAAAAAAGTTTCTGTAAAAGCACATAAACTTAGCAAATTATACACAAAGGTCAATATAGACACCCTCAAATTGCCTCAAATCAACGAGAAGTTTTTGAAAGCATTGGAGTATCAAAAAGTTTTCTTGACTCATGCTCAAGATGATAAATTTGATAATCTTAGGGTAGAAGTTGATCAATTGGAAGATGTACTCGACATTTTTCGTAAAGCAAAATCTACAGCTGACCTCTCCAAATCTTTAGATGCCTATCAAATATATGGCACAAATGAAGACGGAGATGTCAAAATGACAGGTTACTATTCCCCAGTCATCGCAGCCAGACACAGCCCAGACGCTGTTTATAAATTTCCAATTTATTTGTCTAAATCCGATGAATCCAGCACTATAATCAACGAAAAAAAGAGAACAGCAAATGAAGATTTCAAAATCGTTTATGTACGTGACCGTCACGACATATACAGTATGCGTATTGAAGGTACTGCCTTTTTGCAATTCCCAGAAGGCGACCGACAGGTTGTGGCATTTGAGAGCGACATAGATGTTATGGAAAATGACTCTGACGATAAGGATAAAGAACATCCGAAGAAGGTGTCAACGACTTATACCATTTTTACGCAAAGGGAAAAACCTCGTCCCGTAGGTGCTGCAAAAGTGCCTTTGACGAATGATTATACCATTGCGGTTGATAAATCTTATATCCCGTTGGGTAGCGTTCTACTGGCCGAAATTCCTATTTTGGATGAAAATGGAAATCAAGTGCGGACTGAATTTCGTTTCGTTTTAGCCCAAGATACAGGTGGAGCTATCAACGGTGCGGGTCACATTGACCTTTATATGGGCGAAGGTGACACTGCTAAAAAACGGATTCACTTTATGAATAAAACAGGCAAACTTTGGTTGCTGTTACCAAGAGATACAGAGAAAAAATTGGTGGCTCAAAACTTCTAATTTTTACTTCATTTTGAATATTAAAAAAAAGACACCCCTCAGTATTGGGTGTCTTTTTTTTGTTTAAAAATAAGAAAAGGTTCAAAATACCCCCTCAGTATTTTGAACCTTTTTTTCGTAAAACATTGATTTTCAATAACTTAGAACTTCGACAAAGCAGAAAAAATTTGGCGAAGTTAAGCACCTTATTACGCTTCAACCATTTCTTTTTTCAAATTGCCAATGGCATCATTTAAAAACGTTGGAAGAATGGTTCGATGCGTTAAATCAATTTTCATATCGTCTTCCAAATCAGAAAGCATTTGCTCATAACGTTCGATGCCATGCTCTGCAATGATATGCTTGCGGCGTTCAGGCTCTTGAAAATAAGCGAGCATACCGTCTGCATCTGCTTCTGGGTGGAATTGAGTCCCTATCATTTCATCTGAAAAACGAACTGCCATGATAGCACGAGGCAAGTCAACGTGAGGGCGTTCTTTTTCTAACGCTAATATTTCAAAATTTTGCTCCTGCAAATAATTAAAGTCGGCATTTGTCACTTGCCAATCTCTGAAATCAGCGATGTAGAATGGATTAGGTAAATTGTCAAAAATAGCCTCGTTTTCACCTTCGCTTGTTTTGAAACAAGGGAACGTGCCAAACGACATGGAACGCCGCTTGGTGATTTGACCTACTTTAAAATATTGACAAGCCAACTGATAAGAATGACAGATAAAAAAGACGTATTTTTTATTTTCTACTGAGGGGTCATTGTTATGTTGTTTTAATTTTTCAATCAAACCAAAATAATTTTTATCCCAACCACCTTCAAAATCAAAAGGGCTACCTGGTCCACCCGACGAAATGTAAATGTCGAAATGTGTATCGGGTATTTCTAATTTATGACGCACGTCAAAAACTTGATAACTTAGTTCTTCACCAAAAGATTCCAACATTTTTTTGATGTAAGGAATACCTCGATTTACAACATTGTTATTCAAATCCAAAACCGCAACTCGTAATTTTTCATTCATTTTTTCATGCTTTCAAAATCAAAATTTGTAGGTTTTGATTTTATGTAAAAATTATTATAAAACTGTATCCAATTGATTATCAATGTTTTAAAATATCAATTATGCTTCATCAACAATAACTTCATCCACGCCTTGCTTAAACTTCGCACCACGAGATTTCATGGGATTTGCGGTCATTTCAGCATACGACGCTCGGTTGCGGGCAATATCAATCGCTAAATATAAAGCCCTGCGGAATGATGATGGGTCTGCCATGTTCTGACCAGCAATGTCAAAAGCTGTTCCATGATCAGGTGATGTACGCACAGCCGATAAGCCCGCCGTGTAATTCACGCCTTCGCCAAAAGATAAGGCTTTGAAAGGCACCAAGCCTTGGTCGTGATACATCGCTAAAATACCATCATATTTCAAATGCTGACCCGTTCCGAAAAAGGCATCCGCCGAGAAAGGCCCCATTGCTAAAATGCTAACCGCTTTTGCTTGCTCAATGGCGGGCAAAATAAGCTCTTCTTCTTCCGAACCCAATGCACCTTCATCGCCCGCATGTGGGTTCAAACCCAGAACGGCAATGGTTGGTTTTTCAATAAAAAAGTCCGTTTTAAGCGTTTCGTTAAAGATTTTTATTTTATCCAAAACCCGTTGGCGGGTCACATTTTCAGCCACTTTACTCAATGGCAAGTGATTTGTCACCAAACCGATGCGTAACCCTTCATTGACCATAAGCATAAGGCTTTCTTTATTGCCCAATTGTTGGGTCAAATATTCGGTATGCCCCGGGAACGGGAAACCTGCCAATTGCATTGATTTTTTATTGATGGGAGCCGTCACAAGGGCATCAATTTCGCCTGAACGTAAGGCTTCAGTAGCCGCTTCAAGTGCTTTGAAGGCATATTCGCCGCCCACTTCACTGACTTTTCCGATGGTAATATTGACATTATCTTGCCAACAATTCACAACGTTTACTTTGCCCGCCTCTGCTTCAGAAGCTGTGCGAATGTTGGCAAAAGGAAAATCAACTTGCACAATATTTTTGTGATAAGAAACAACCTTTGAAGAACCATATATAACGAGTGTGCAAAGTTTTAAAATGCGCTCATCAGCGACAGTTTTTAAAATAACTTCTAAACCAATTCCGTTTATATCACCTACCGAAATACCTATTTTTAATTTTTCCATATTGGGTTTATCCTTGAATCTTAGATTTATTTTTAATTTTAAGAGAAATTTAATAACGTTTTAATAAAAATTGGAACGTTTTATGCGTTTTATACAATTACAATTCAATCACTAAGTCGGCAAAGATAATTAAAAATACATTTAACCGATTTAAAGTATTGATGTATCGTCTGATTTAATACACTTTAACGTTTATTGAGTTGAGAAGACGAATATGTTACCCCCTCAGTATTTGACCTAAATTAATAAAAATAAAACTAAAATCCATTACGTTTAACATACAAAGTAATTATTTAGCAAGTTTTCACATGAAAAAAT
This sequence comes from Saprospiraceae bacterium, assembly GCA_043728105.1. Lineage (GTDB taxonomy): Bacteria > Bacteroidota > Bacteroidia > Chitinophagales > Saprospiraceae > JAAFJT01. Next base: position 8,423 of record JAYTMW010000535.1, read on the forward strand.
CCATTTTAAAACTCATTTTTATCTTTACCCTCATTCTAAACCAAACACTTGTTTTTAGTCAAAATTATACTACTAAAAAAACAGCCACGGGTAAAGCAAAAGAAGCCTACGACGAAGGTTTAGCGGCCAATATCTCTAAAGATGTTGAAAAAGCTTTGAAAGCATACACCAATGCTTTGAAGGCTGACCCTACGTTCATTGATGCTCAAATTCAACAAGCTGCGGCTTTTTATAAACTCAATCGTTTGCCCGATGCGGAATTAGCGTTTGAAAAAGTGGTTAAAATTGACCCTAATTTTGAACCCGAAGTACTATTTTCTTTAGGGAATTTAGAATTGAAACAAGAAAAATATATCGAATCGGCTGAACACTACGAAATGTATGTGAAAAGTGGAAAAGCCAATTCGGAAAGAAAAAACAAGGCAGAAATAGCGGCTCAAAATGCTCGTTTTACCGCTTCTGCATTGAAAAACCCAGTTCCTTTCAATCCTCAATCGTTGGGTGATAAAATTAATACCCCTCAGTATTCAGAGTATTTACCAACGCTAACGGCAGATGGAGAGACTTTGATTTACACGGCTCGTGTGGGCAATCAAGAAGATTTTTATGTGTCTAAAAAAGTGGATGGCATCTATCAGAAAGGCGAACCACTTAAAGATTTGAATACTGACGAAAACGAAGGTGCGCAGTGTATTAGCACTGATGGTCATTATCTTTTTTATACTGTTTGCAACCGCCCGACCGTGATGGGTACGTGCGATATTTTTATGTCTCAAAGAAAAGGAGATAAATGGTCGCCTGCCAAAAGTTTCCCGACAATCAACACCAATGCGTGGGAATCTCAACCGAGCATGTCGGCAGACGGTAGAACCATTTATTTTTCGAGTGACCGTCCAGGCGGATATGGTGGACGTGACATTTGGTATGTGACTTATGATGGAACAAAATGGGGTATGCCTAAAAACGCAGGCAAACCAATTAATACGTCTTCTGATGAGCAAACGCCTTTCATTCATCCCGATGGTGTGACGATGTATTTCACCTCGGCGGGTCATGCAGGCATGGGTGGCACAGACATATATATGACTCGCATGGAAGACAGTGCTTGGATTGAGCCTATAAATTTGGGTTTTCCTATCAATACAAAAGAAGATGAAGGTACTTTATCGGTGAGTATTGATGGTAAAACAGCATTTTATGCTCGCAATTTGAATACTGGCACAACCTCAAAAGCGAACTACGATTTGTTTAGTTTTGAGCTGCCAGAAAATGTTAGAGCCTACCCTGTTACGTATGTAAAAGCTTATGTGAGTGATTCAGAAACCAAGCAACCCGTAGTTGATACCCGTTTAGAATTTATTGATTTATCCACTCAAAAACCTGTTATCGTATCCTTTAGTGATGAAACAGGTGAGTTTATGGCATGTTTGCCGATGGGTAAAAACTACGCTTTGACTGCCTCAAAACCTGGTTATATTTTTCATTCTGAAAACTTTAACTTGATGGAAATCAATCCATTACAAAAGCCTTTCATATTAAGTATTGTGTTGTCAAAACTGCCTTTGCCCGTGATAACAGAGGTGAAACCAGTGAACCCTGTACCTCCACCGCCTACACCTGAAAAGACAAGAACGTTTGTGTTGAAAAATGTATTTTTTGATACTGATAAAGCTGATTTGCGTTCAGAATCGTTTGCAGAGTTGGATAAACTCAAATTATTGTTAGCGGAAAATCCAACGTTAAGAATAGAACTGAGGGGTCACACGGATAATCAAGGTTCAGATACGCATAATTTAGATTTATCGAGCCGCCGAGCAAAAGCTGTTGTGACATATCTCGCTCAAAAGGGTATCGCCGCAGATAGACTTCAATCAAAAGGTTTTGGTGAATCAAGTCCTGTTGATACGAATGACACGCCTGATGGTCGTCAAAATAATCGTCGGACAGAGTTTGTTGTTTTATAGTTTATTCATCAATTTCGTATAAGACAAAATAGAACCACAGATTTGACTGATTATATAGATTTGAACTGATTCTCATTACTTAGCCTTTAAGATAACTGAAAATCAGTATAATCAGTCAAATCTGTGGTTCTATTTTATCTGATATAGAATTGATGGTAAATTTGAGAAATGATAAATGCCATTGAGCACAAAAAATTGGGCATTACTAAATTACTCTTTTGCACTCACCACAATCACAATCTCACCCTTCGCTACACCTTCATTTTTATAAAAATCAGCCAAAATACTGAGGGGGTCGGTTTTTACCTCTTCATGTAATTTACTCAATTCTCTGCACACGCAAGCACGGCGTTCCGAGCCACAATACTCCTTCAATTCCTCCAAACACTTCACCAAGCGGTGTGGGCTTTCATAGAGAATGAAAGTATTTTCAAGATTAGAAAGGTATTTTAAGCGCGTCATACGCCCTTTTTTATGCGGCAAAAAGCCTTCAAAATGGAACGAATCCGTAGGCAAACCCGAAGCTGTTAATGCAGGAACAAAAGCCGTTGCGCCTGGCAATGCCTCTACTCGTATGCCCTCACGTACACACTCACGCACGAGTAAAAATCCAGGATCGCTGATAGCGGGAGAACCTGCATCACTCACCAAAGCAATTTTCACCCCGCATTTGAGTTGGTCGGTCAACCCCCTCAGTATTTGATGCTCATTGTGGATGTGATAAGAACGAATGGGCGTTGCAATTTCGTAGTGCTGCAACAGTTTTTTGCTCGTTCGAGTGTCTTCCGCCAATATAAAATCCACTTCACGCAAGATGCGCAAGGCTCTCAGCGTGATGTCTTCAAGATTACCGATGGGTGTTGGAACGAGATAGAGCATGAGTCAAAAATTATTCTGCAACGAGTGAAAACGTGTAATTTTCCATAATTGGATTAATTAACAACTTTTGACAAGCCGTTTCTATTTTTTCACGAGCCGTTGCTTCGCTTTCAGCTGCCACTACCAAGCGAATGTGCTTGCCGATACGGACATCTTCTATACCCGAAATCTCAAGATTTTTCATGTTGTTTGCCACAGTTTTGCCCTGTGGATCTAACAATTCTTTGCGTGGCATTACGTCTATTTCTGCAATAAATTTCATAATATGTATATTTAAATTGTTATGTTGTTATATTGCTGTATTACTTGTGTAAATCCTAACTATTGCTTATTACCTATTACCTATTACCTATTACCTATTACCCATTGCCTACTGCCTTCGAGGTGTCTTCTTTTGTTTTAAGAATCATTGTAAAAAGATTAAGTAAAACATAAAAAACGACAACAAAAGCCAAGCCCGCCCATTTCAACCAGAATAAGAGAACGATTGAAATGATAAGGAAAATAAAACGTGATTCATTGCCTTTCCACCCAAATCCTTTTGTTTTCATGCTAAACATTGGTATTTCTGAAATCAATAATAAAGAGGAAAGCGGTATCAATGAATACAGAAAAGCGGGACTTTGAATGGTATGAGCCAAACCAAAAACATTTTCTTTAGCAATGTAAAGTATACCTATAAAAAACATGGTATTAGAAGGTGTATTCAGTCCAATAAAATCTTGAGTTTGTCTTGTATCGAGGTTGAATTTTGCCAAACGATAACATGAAAACGCTGAAATTAT
>JAYTMW010000536.1:0-5838 GCA_043728105.1 Saprospiraceae bacterium
AAATTAGCCCCGACCGATACTGTTTTTCGATTCAATTTCCAACCCAATTCCGTGTTTAAAAGTTGCTCCGATTTGGGTGTCTGATTGTTCACCGCATCCAAAATATCGTTGCGATTTGGCTCTCGATTTCCGACGGCAAAAGAGCCATAAAATTGCCCCCCCTCAGTATAATTATACACCAAACCCGCTTTTGGGTTTAAAAAAATCCAAGACAAATAAGTCGAAATATTCCGTTGTCGGCGATCAAATCCACGAGTTTGATGCCCTACGGTGCGTCCCTGTAAATCTACGAAAATGTATGTTTTTGAACCCAAACGATGATTGAGTTTTGCGTAAAAATTGACATCTGTTTTGGTGGCAGTGCTTTCATAAAATGTTTTGGGTTGATTGTTTTCTAAAGGAATTTTATCCGCCCAAAGCACTTGCCCGAAGTGTTTTCCGTCATAACGATTGAATCCGCCACCGTAAATTATTTCATTGTCTTCATCTTGATATGTGAACGAAATGATACCACCGTAAAAATTATTATCAAGCCACAAACGGCGGGTTAAATCCGTCTTTTTGACGTATTTTTCACCCACTTTTACGCTGTCTTGAAGGAAATAATTTTTCACTTTTTGCCCACTTTTATATTCTTCATAAAACCCTTCTCCGTGCGTAAAATGCAGCGAAGCATTGAGTTTTAGAGAAGCACTAAACTGATGATTTAAGGTCAAATGCGCATGTGTTTGTTGATAATCATCCACTTGACTCGGATAAGGTGAATCCGCTTTTTCTGTACCCGCAGGATTATAAGTCCTTAATCTTGAATCATTTACGTATGAAAAAGGAATACCATACCACGATTGATAGGTGCGTTCATTGCCCGTAAAAATTTTGAAACGAAGAGACGTATTATCTTTTAAATAAGTAGCCGAAAGGTACGCCGAACCTAATTTTGATGACGCTCTATCCACGTATCCATCGCTCGTAATTCGTGACACACGACCGTCCACGGAGAAGTGTTTCCCCAACAACCCAGAGCCAAAAGAAATCGAATGTTTTTGTGTGTTAAACGACCCAATCGAACCCGAATAATTGATGAATTTTTCGCTCCGCAAAGGGTTCGTCACCAAGTTAATAGTCGAGCCAAAAGCCCCCGCACCGTTCGTTGAAGTACCCACGCCCCGTTGAATCTGAATCATCGAAGTAGAGTTCGCAAAGTCGGGCATATTGACCCAATAAACGGATTGCGATTCAGAATCATTCAACGGAATCCCGTCCACCGTGATGTTCGTGCGGGTTGCATCCGAGCCACGTACACGTAAACCCGTGTAGCCTACGCCCGCCCCTGCGTCCGAAGTTTCGACGACAGAAGGCGTAGATTGCAGCAAAAAAGGAATGTCTTGACCAAAATCATTCCTCCGAATTTTCTCCCGATTGATGTTAGTGAAAGTCATCGGAGTACGCTCATTTGCCATGGTGGCAGTCACCGTAACTTGTTGTAAATCAATGGTTTGTAGAGAATCTTGCTCCGTTTGAGCAAAAATACTGAGGGGGGTGAAAAATAGACCATAGATAATGGATAATAGGAAATAAGCGGTAGGACGTAGGTTACGCAAGACACGAAACGCAATACGCAATACGCAAGACACAATACGAGTAGTCATAGAAAAAAGTATTTTAGTTAAAAAATAAAACATACAGGGCGTATGTTTTTTTAACAAAATACCCATGAAGGCAGGAATTGAAACATCTTGTAGCGGCAGATTTATCCGCCGAGTATCACGTAAAGCATTGATAATCAATACATTCGTTCCAATTTGTCGGGACGCTACAGTATGTTCAAACTCAATTCGTCGGTAGCATTATCTACCTACGTTCAACGGGTATAATCTCAGCCTTTTTTGACGAGCAAAAAAAGCACCCCAAGAGATGTTGCAAAGATATGAAACGGTGTTGAGTTCTTCAAATATCCAATGGATTAATGACAATTATTCTTAAACCCTATTTGTCCTATTCTTCTAAGTGTTCCCCAAAAAAGACCTATTTAGTAATGGGTAAAAATAATATGGTCTATTTGAAGTTTATTTTTGAAACACATAGGACACATATTTTTTAGAAATTATTTTTATAACTTATTGAAAATTAATTAGTTATGCGCCAGTCTATGTGCTCTATGTGCCTATGTGTTTCAAAATAAACTTCAAATAGACCTTGTTATTTTTTACTTGTTACTTAATAAAAATAGGCTATACTTTTTTACAAAGTATAGCCTATTTTCTAATCACTAATCACTAAATCAATCCTCCCTCAAATCCACAACCTTCACATTCGGATATTTTGATTTATCGAAAGTGAAAAAAGTAGCGGCGTATTGTTTGTTCAAAACTGGAGCATCCATGCTCAATTTATAGCGCGATTGATCTTTCCCGAAAGCCGTCATGCTAATGACTTGATTTGTTTTTTGGTCAATCGTGATTTGCACTTTTGAATATTCATTGCGTCTATCCATTGGTTTGCCGACCAGAGTCATGGCTTTTTTGCTCCACCCCTCAGTCGTTTCGCCCACGATGCCCCAAATGAATTTTTTATCATAAACATTCATCATATCTTTGATAGAAAGCACCTCCGTTGAGCTTGAACTTTTTGCCGACGCATTTTTTATCTGAACGTTGTTATCTACTTTTTGCCAAACGATTTTTCCGTCGCTGATAACAAGTTGTTTGCCTATTTCAATGCGAAACTTATCCTTTTCTTGATACATTTTACCTTTTTGCGTTTCCTCTTTGGTTTGTTCCGCCATTTTAAGAACCAAGGTGAAATTTGTTTCAAGCGAACTGTAGCCTTCATATTGCTTTTTTACTTTATCCAAAAGGGCTTTTGCTTTTGGGTCGGAAGTCTCCGCTTTCACAGTCGTCGCTTGTGCGTGTGTAAAGTGCGTGAGGAACATTAAATTTAGTACGCAAAAAGGTATTAAAAAAAGTTTTCTCGAATGTGTCATATTGAAACTCGTTTGAAATGAATGTGAACTAACGTTTTTATTACTTTCGTATTGAGTAATTCGTATTGCGTATTGCGTAATTCGTAGTGTGATATTAGTAACGACTCAATACGCATTATCCCTATATAGACTGAAAATGAGTCAAAAAGTTGTAAAAAAAATCTTTTGCAGCGGTTAAACTTTAGTTAAAATAAAACCGACTTAACATTTACCTTTACGGCTTAAATACTATAAACGTTTCTTAAAGGCCCCTCAGTATTTTGAGTATTTTTTAAAGAAACATTTTTTTATTAATAAATTATTTAGATTGTTGTAGTGTTATATTGTTAAATTGTTTTTGTAACTCGTTGATAGTCAATGATTTATAGAAATAATCTTTAAAAATAACTTAACAATCTCAAAACCAACAATTCAACAATATAACAATTCAACAATTTAGCGACTATGAATTATTGGCTTATTAAATCAGAACCCGAAACGTTTTCCATAGATGACTTTATTGAGGAAAATGTGACAGTTTGGTATGGTGTACGCAATTATACTGCCCGAAATAACCTCAAAGCCATGCAACACGGCGATATGTGTGTTTTTTACCGAAGCGTGACAAAACCTGCCATTCAAGGGCTTTCAAAAGTGGTACGTGAACATTATCAAGACCCGACTACCGAAGAAGTGGCGTGGGTCGCCGTGGATATTCAATATTTGGAAACCTTCAAAAATGAAATACCCCTCAGTATGGTGAAGGAAATACCCGAATTGCAAAGCATGGCGTTGTTGAAGCAAAGCCGCCTTTCCGTGCAGCCTGTTACGCCTGATGAATTTGAGGTAATTTGTAAAATGGGGAGGAAGTGAATTATTGGGTTATTAAATTATTGGGTTATTAAATTATTGAGTTATTCACACAAATAACTCAATAACCTAATAACTCAATAACCTAATAACTCAATAACTTAATAACCCAATAACCTAATAACCAATCATTTTTCCAACTTCGTCAAAAGCATGACGTGATTTAGTTCATTTTTATCGTTATAGGATTCCATTTTGACCATGCCTACGCCTTTTGAAAACCACATAGCAGATTTGTATTTCCGCTTGCCCATCATTTTCATTTCTGATTGAGAGACTATTTTAAAGCATTCAAAAGTGCCAGCAGAGGTTGTTATACTTTCTTTTTTCTCTACTTTTCTCGAAATTTCCTTATTCTGAATGGTCATCAGCGTCAAGCCACTTGCTTTTATTTTGATGTTTGATTCGCCATTGGGTAGCTCTTGACCTTCCTTCAATTCCGAGGGATACTGAATACCATCGCCCGTGATTTCCATTTCCATGTCTTTCATTTGGCTCATGCTTGCCATCATCATATCCGAAAATCGGAGTTTGATTGTGCCATTTGTGCAGGTAACATCAAATGCCATATTCTCGGCAATCATTTTGCCTTTACCATCCTTCATGGTTGAGGAAATACTGATTTCAGAGCCATCTGTGGTGTTTTTGATGGCTTTCACGGTTGTTTCTTGGGTAGTAGTAAGTTTTCCTTTCTCATCTTTGTTTTCGTAAGTGAGTTTGGTGCCAACTTTTGAGGCGTAATAAACTTCGTTACAATTTTGAGATTTTGAATGAAAAGTTGCAAACATGGCAAGAATAATAATTGAGGTTTTTAATACTTTCATTTGTTAATTTTTGTTTTAATTGATGAAGAAAATTATTTTCAAAACCAAAATTCAAACAATGAACGGGTAAATGCAAATGTTTAACACATTATTTGACTTTTACAAGAAAACCCTTCAAGCATTTCAAACGCTTGGAGGGTTTTCTTGGATTAAAATTAGATTTTTTCAAAAATCTTAAACGCAAAATCGAAGTCGTTTTTATCGTCTTTTATATGTTTTTCTTCTGAAACTAATTGCCATTCTTTGAGGTCAATTTTTGGAAAAAAAATGACCCCCTCAGTATTGGGGCCATTATTTTCAATTTTTAAATCAACATCCGTCCAATAAATTCTATCCCAATATTTTGCGCTTTGGGTATAAATTTCACCGCCTCCAATGATGAATGCTTCCTCCTCTCCGTTTTGTTCAGCGATGCGCAACGCCTCATCAATTGAGTGCGCCGTGATGCAGCCCGTAGCAATAAAAAAAGGATTTCGGGTGACAATAATATTCGTGCGTTTTGGCAACGGGCGACCGATGCTTTCATAGCAATTGCGCCCCATGATGATGTGGTGATTGAGCGTTATGCGCTTAAAATATTGCAAATCGGCGGGTAAATACCACGGAATTTGGTTGTCTTTGCCTATCACTAAATCGTGCGCCGTGGCGACTATGGTGGAGATAATCATAATTTTATTTTAATGAAAAATATTGGCAAAAATAGGTTTAAAATATTTGTAAAAAGAATAAAAAATGAGCGTATAAAACTCTTATTTATACAACTCTGAATACGAAAATTTATGCTCTTTTGCGCCGTGTTTTTCCAAATGCGCCCTAAATTTTTTAGCAAAATTATCCATCTTCGTTTTCTCCGTTTTCGACATATTTAATACCTTTTCATTGCCCTCAAAAGGGGAGATAGGCAAGGCATAATATCTCACTTTTCCTTGCTCAACGGGCGTGTAGCGTATGATAGGAATGTAGTGATAATCTGACACAGACGTTTTATTATTCTCCTTTTTCAAATCCACTTCCAGCATGATGCCCCCCTCAGTATTTGGGAAAGGTTGGGCCGAAATGAGATTGCCAAGCGAATAAGCCGTAAGGCAATATTGTAATTTTCCGTTAATTGTAAGTTGTTCATTCTTAATGGGTTGCACCACGTGCGGGTGTGCGCCTATCACGAGATTGGCACCCCATTCA
>JAYTMW010000537.1:0-6488 GCA_043728105.1 Saprospiraceae bacterium
AAAAAAGGCGATTTTGCGAAAGCCATTGCCCATTTTAAAGGCAGTATTGGGTTGGCTGAAAGGTTTAAAAATAAAGTTTTACTTCAAAGTAATTATGCAAAAATATCAGATGCTTATGAAAAAAATAACGAAGGCAACCAATCTTTGTTGTTTTTGAAGAAATCGGTTGCCATACAAGATTCTATTTTTTCAGAAGAAAATACCAAGCGTATTGCGGATGCTCAATTCAAATACAATTTGGCGAAAAGTGAAGAGCAAGTGAAAACCATGCAACAACGTCAAATTTATACAATGGGTGTTAGTGTTTTCGTTGTACTCTTTTTATTGCTTGCCTTTTTAGCTTATTTTTCAAGCGCAAAAAATGAGAAAAACAAGATGTTGCTTGAAAAAAATCAAGAAATCAAAGGCAAAAACCGTCAATTGGAAGAATCAAATGAGATTTTGAGACAGTTCGCCTATGCCTCGGCGCATGACCTTAAAGAGCCGCTTCGGAGCATTAATAGCTTTGTTAATATTTTGCAAAAAAGATATATGAAAGACGTACCCGTGGAAGCGCACGAGTATATGGGCTTCGTGACCACAGGCGTGCGCAGAATGGAAAGTCTTTTAAATGCCCTTTTGGAGTTTTCATCTGTTTTGACTGATGATAATATTGCAAGCAAAAAAAATGATGTGCCGACTGTTTTAAAGGATGTTTTTCATCATTATGAAGAGCTTATCAATGAGAAAAAAGCGGTGATTCGATACCCCTCAGTATTTCCTCAAATTTTTATGAGCGAAACGCATTTGAAGCAAATTCTTTTTAATTTGGTCAATAATGCTTTAAAATATAGCAAAGAAGAGGCGAAAATTGAGATTGGTTTTGATAACCGTATGGAAGAATTGATTCTTTTCGTAAAAGATGAAGGCATCGGTATGGAAAAATCGTACAGTGATAAAATTTTCAAACTGTTCCAACGCCTCGATAAAACATCACACAAGGAAAGTGCGGGCATTGGTTTGACCATTTGCAAAAATATTGTGGATAAATATGCTGGGCGTTTGTGGTTCGAATCGGTGGTGAATGAAGGCACTACTTTCTATATTGCGTTTCCAAAAAGTATGATTTCGGATGTGCCTTCTACAAAGACACCCCCTCAGTATTTGGAGCTTGTGGCGGCTGATTTATCTGCCGCCGTGATATAGCGGCTACTGTATAAAACATTAAAACGTCCATAAGGCTTTGCGCTTTATGGACGTTTTTTTAATGATTTTTATGGGTTAAGTAACGACTAAAAAATAACTTAGTCGAATTGACACTTCGGTGAAACCTATTCAAAGATTTTGCATAAACGAGCATATTAAAACCTGATGTTGCGGCGGATTCATCCGCCGATTGTGTAAATTTATAATACTTGCGTGACATTCGGCGGATGAATCCGCTGCTACGGCAGGTTTTAAAACCTAAATTTAATACGTCATTTTCGGCTTTAATATCAATCATTATTTAGCCCTAAAATCGAGTCACTTTTTACGGAAAAAATAAATAAAATAAAAAATATAAAACATTGATTATCAATATATTGCATTTATTATTACAAAATAATGATACTTTATGTTACGTCACTTTTAAACGAAATATATACTCATTTTAGGTATTTTGTGGAACGGTTTTGCTTCCTTATAAGTAACTGTATATCACAAAAAATTATGACACCAATTAAGCGTTTTACAATCAATAACCTCATCCATTTCCTGTTGTTTATCGTCACGATGACAACCCCTCAGTATTTGTTGGCTCAAACGTACCAACAAGATACAGCCACCATTAGTCGTCTTTTAAAATCCGCAAAAAGCAAACGTTTTTCAGATTCTGCAACAGCACTGCGTGAATGTTTTGTGGCATTGAGTTTGGCTAAAAAACACCATGATGGCGAAAATACCTACAATGCGTATCATCGTTTGGGGCGCATACACGAGGTAAACAACCAAATGAAAAAGGCGCAACCGTTTTTTTTAGCCGAGTTAGAAGTTGAAAATATGGTGCCAGATAGAATCAAGCAATTTATCTACATGGAGGTTGCAGAATCTTATATGTATTTTAGCGACTATCGAAAAGCCTACGAATATCTCATAAAACTATATCAATTGGGCTTAATGTCTGATAATAAAGAGATTTTGCAAGAAGGCTGTTTGCAATTAGGTACTTTTTACCAAAATGTCTTAGATTTTGAAAAAGCGACCCAATATTTGGTACAAAGTGTGGCTTTATCCATCCAAACGGGCGACCCTAACGAAATTTGCGACAGTTATCGGATATTGGCAGAAGTTTATACAAAATCAAAAAATTATGATTTGGCGATACAAAATAGCACAAAATCAATCAGTTATGTGGATAAAGTTAATGATTATTTTTTTGCCCGCTATTTTGTTTACTTGTCTCATGGAAACACCTTAACGGCCTGCGGTAAGCCCAAAGAAGCCTTACCTTTTATGTATAAAGCGGTTCAACTTTGCATAAATGTTGAAGATAAAGCCTCACTTTCAGGCACGTATATTGCTTTGGCGAACACCTATAATGTATTGAACCAATTGGATTCGGCGGATTATTATTACAGCCAATCGCTCTCGTTGCTCACGTCCATGTCAGATAAAGATGTGATGGCATATCAATTGAGCTATGGTAGTTTGTTACTCAAAAAAGAAGCATATCAAAAAGCCATTCCATTTTTTGAAAAAAGCATCGCCTTAGCCACTGAATATCAATCAAAGACCACTTTGCAGAAAAATTTTGAAGGTATTTCGGGGGCTTATGAAAAAATTGGTGATAAAGATAAATCTTTGTTTTTCATCAAAAAAGCACTTAGTTTGAGGGATTCAATCTATTCGGAAGAAAATACCAAGCGAACAGCCGAGGCTCAATTTAAGTACGATTTGCAGGGCAGTGAGGATCAATTAAAAAATCTTCAAAGCAGCCAATATTATACCATCATGGGGGCACTGTTTGTGTTGCTTTGTTTAGCGATTGCATTTTTGATTTTTTTCCTAAATGCAAAAAATGAGAAAAACCGTCTTTTGGTAGAACAAACCGCAATATTGACCGAAAAAACCCACATCATTGACAACAAAAATCGTCAGTTGGAAGAGTCGAATGAGATTTTACGGCAGTTCGCTTTTGCCTCTGCGCATGACCTTAAAGAGCCGCTTCGTAGCATCCATAGTTTTGTCAATATTTTACAAAAAAGGTATTTGAAAGATGCTCCTACGGAAGCGCACGAATACATGGGTTTCGTCACCACGGGCGTGAAACGCATGGAAAGTTTATTAAATGCGTTATTGGAGTTTTCAGCCGTTTTGACGGATGAAAATGTGGCGCATAAAAACAACGAAATACCACTCGTTTTGAAAGATGTTTTTAGTCATTATCAAAACTTAATTGAAGAAAAAAAGGCTGTAATTCGATACCCCTCAGTATTTCCACAGATTTTGATGAATGATGCTCATTTGAAGCAAATTCTATTCAATTTGGTGCATAATGCTTTGAAATTTAGTAAAACGGAAGCAAAAATTGAGTTGGGTTATACCCTAAAAGACAATGAATTTATCTTATCCGTGAAAGATGAAGGGATAGGTATGAATGAGACTTATGGGGATAAAGTTTTTAAACTTTTCCAACGTCTCGACCGTGTCACGCACAAAGAAAGTGCGGGTATTGGATTGACTATTTGTAAGAGAATAATTGATAAATATGAAGGGCGGATTTGGTTTGAATCGGTGGTGAATGAAGGTACAACTTTCTATTTTGCGTTTCCTAAAAATATGGTTTCTAAAATACCGTCCACGAAAACACCCCCTCAGTATTTGGAGCTTGTGGCGGCGGATTTGGCTGCCGCTGTGATGTAACGACCACTGTATAAAACATTAAAAAACGTCCATAAGGCTTTGCGCTTTATGGACGTTTTTTTTACATTTTTCGATAGGAAAAAGTAGAAAAATGAGTATCCAATTAGAAAAATATATTGCCATTATTGGGTTCTAAAAACGAGTCACGGCTTTCGCTACTATTTAATTAATTATCCTAATTTCAATTCGTAAATAATTGATTATCAGTTATTTATATTAAATCAATGGATAAGTGTAGATATAAACATTGTCACAATCTTCTTTGCTTCACCTCTTTTTTGAGCATTTTTGGAATAGTTTTGACACCTAATAAGACAATGCAAATCAAATAATCTAAATGAATTTATTTAAGCGAACCCTTACAATTAATAACATGAAAACAATCATCTTTTTATTGGCCTTATTGACGGCCCCTCAGTATTTGAGGGCGCAAACCTATCAACAGGACACTGCCACCATTAATCGTCTTTTAATCTCGGCAAAAGACAAACGTTTTTCTGATTCGGCGGGTGGCATCCGCTTGGCCAATCAAGCGTTGGCACTGGCTCGAAAACACAAAGACGCTCCCTTGATTCAGGAGTGTTTTCATCGGCTGGGGCGCATTCACGAGGTGAACAATCAAGACAAAAAAGCTTTTCCTTATTTCATTGCCCAAATAGAAGTTGAACATTTACTCGGAAATATGGATAAAAACATCCTCTATTTGGAGGTTGCTCGTGCTTACAAACACAATGCTGATTACCTTTTATCGTATAAATATTTGATTAAAAGTTACGATTTAGGTGTCATGCTAAACAACGACACCATCCAACAATCCAGTAATTTGGAACTTGGATTGTTCTACGACGAAATGAATGATTTTGAAAAAGCAACCCAATATCTGACTAAAAGTATAGAGTTGGCGGTCAAAATAAACAATCCCAACGAAGTGTGCGACGGTTATCGAGCTTTGGCAAACGTCTATCTAAAATCAAAGAATATAGAGCTGGCTTTGGCAAGTTCCAAAAAATCGGTGAGCTACGTTCATCAGGTTGATAATTATACGTTTCCGCATTATTTTATCTACATATCGCACGCCAGAATCCTTAAAGCCTGTAAAAAATACGATGAGGCGATTGCCGTTTTAGAAAAAGCGATGGCACTGTGTCAGGCCGTTGGTGATAAAGCGACTATTGCCAATACCGCTGTTATGATGGCAAGTATTTATGCCGAAACGGATGATTTTGACAATGCCAAAAAGTATTATCAGAAAGGGGCGGAACTTATGTCCGAAACATCGGATATTGACGTGATGGATCTTAGCTATGGATACGGAAGGCTATATCTGAAATTAGGAGAATACGATAAAGCCATCTCTTATTTTGAAAAATGTATCAATATTGCCGTCCGATTTGACAAAAAAGGCGTGCTGCAAAGAACCTACGAGCGCATGTCGGAAGCTCTGGAAATGAAAGCGGAACACAAAAAATCGCTCGTTTTTGTCAGAAAAGCACTGGTTTTGAGAGATTCCATCTTCTCGGAAGAAAATACGAAACGGGTCGCCGAAGCGCAGTTTAAATACGATGTGACGCAAAGTGAGGAAGATGTAAAACGGATAAAAAGCCGACAGTTTTATATTCTTTCAATCTCTATTTCCCTTCTTTTATGCCTTTTTATTGCTTTTCTTTTCTATTTTTTAAGGTCAAAAAGTCAAAAAAATAAGTTTTTACTTGAAAAAACGGATATGCTAACCGAGACAACCCGCATCATTGAGGCGAAAAATAGACAATTGGAAGAGTCAAATGAAATACTACGACAATTCGCTTTTGCGTCAGCACACGACCTCAAAGAGCCACTCCGTAGCATCAATAGTTTTGTGAATATTTTACAAAAAAGATACCTTAAAGATGCACCCACCGAAGCACACGAATACATGGGTTTCGTGATCACGGGCGTGAAACGCATGGAGAGTTTATTAAATGCGTTATTAGAGTTTTCTTCTGTTTTGACCGAAGAAAATGTAGCACATAAAAACAATGATATTTCACTTGTTTTAAAGGATGCTTTTTATCATTATCAAGACATTATTGAAGAAAAAAAGGCAGTTATTCGATACCCCTCAGTATTTCCACGGATTTTGATGAATGAGGCACATTTGAAGCAAATTCTATTCAATTTGGTTAATAATGCCTTGAAATTTAGTAAAACGGAAGCTAAAATTGAGATTAGTTATAGCCTCAATGAGCATGAATTTATCCTTTCTGTGAAGGATGAAGGTATTGGTATGGATGCGTCTTATGGGGATAAAATATTCAAACTTTTCCAACGCCTCGACCGTGTGACACATAAAGAAAGTGCTGGCATTGGCTTGACCATTTGTAAAAAAATAATGGATAAATATGAAGGGCGGATTTGGTTTGAATCGGTGGTGAATGAAGGGACTACTTTCTTTATTGCGTTTCCGAAAACGATGGTTTCTAAGATTCCTTCTAATAAGACACCCCCTCAGTATTTGGAGCATTTTGCGGGCGATTTGGCTGCCGCAGGAGTGTGAAAAATACCATATTTCCATTATTTCCATAGGGCTTCACCCTATTCTGACATAGACCGCCCTTTCAGGGCTTTTA
>JAYTMW010000538.1:0-2392 GCA_043728105.1 Saprospiraceae bacterium
CTTTTTATTATGGCTGCAAAACGTACGATGTACAAAATCGAATATATTTTTCGAGCATCACCCACCATTGTTTACCAATTTTTGACAACCCCTGCCTGCTTAGTGCGGTGGTTTTGTGATGAGGTAGATATTAGTGGCAATGTTTATACTTTTTTTTGGGATGGCGACGAGCAAAAAGCTGTTCTCATCGAAGATTGGGAAGATGAACTCCTCCGCTTTGAATGGGAAGATGCGCCTATGCCCAATGAATACCTCGAATTTAGGCTTTCCAAATCACCTATCACTGAAGAAACTGTTTTAATTATTACTGACTTTTGTGATGTCAATGATATTAAAAGTGCCAATAAACTTTGGGACAGTCAAATCAATCAAATGCGCGTTGAAACCGGCGGGTGATTATGAGTAATGGGTAATGGGTAATAAGTAATCCATTGTAACATAAAACGGAAGATACCCCTCAGTGTCTTCCGTTTTATTTTATAAAAAATGGCTCTTGTACATTACTTATTACCCATTGCTTATTACCCATTACCCATTACCCATTACCCATAACTAATTGCCTATCATTAAATTGCAGCCCCTCACATCCGAATTATCCAAACGCCCTAAAATGGTGAAAGTGCCATCTGCATATATCCTACTTAAATCGTCGGTGGCAATAAAACTGCAAGTATCGAGATTCCCTAAATCTATGACATTAACTACGCCCATACGCCCGTTTAGAGGTATTTTACTGAGGGGGTCGTATACTGTTAATGGGTCATTCAATTCTCTTATCAACACTTTCATCGTTGGAATAGTATTAAAAATCCCCTCCCCTTTTGAATAAGCTTGCGACATTAATTCTGTCATACCATATTCAGAATGAATGAATTGTGTATTAAATCCTTTTTTAATACTTTCATGCAATTCATCTCTAATCATTTCTCTCCGACGTCCTTTCATACCACCTGTTTCCATGACTATCAGTTCAGGAAAATCAATGATAAATTCCTCTACAAAATCCAATAATGCGAAGCTGACGCCTATTAGCAAGGTTGGTATATTTTCAGCTTTATTTTTTAATAATATTTTATGTAGATTGCTGTAATTATACAGAAAAAAACCGCTCTCGGCATATTTAGAGTGCTTGATAAAATCATCCGTCATCGTGACCAATGAAGAGCCGCCCCGTTCAAGATATGAAGGTAAAAGCCCTAAAACGCAATAATTTTCAATGCTTCCATAAAAATACTCAAAACCTTGACGGGCTATATTTTTATAAAAATCTACCTCTCGCACAAAGTGCTGACTCGTGATAACACCCGTCGTACCAGAGCTTGAAAAAATGGTTACTTCCTCCCATTCATTCGTTTTAATAATATTATTTTTAAAAAATTGAATAGGCAGAAACGGAATATCCATAAGATGACTAATTTTCGACAACTCTTTACCCATTAGCGAACAATAACGCCGATAAAAAGCGTTATATTTGTACTGATACTCAAATACTTGGAGGGCTAAAGATTCGAACGCTTCATTCGTCGATTGACCCTCTTTCGCATGAGAATTTATCCGAACCGTATTAGGTATCAAATTGACAATTTTTTCTTTTAAAATATTTCTCAAATCTTTGAAAATCAATTAATTATGCAGATAAAAATATTACTATTCAGCGTTTTAGTCGGAGCTTTTGCCGCTTGTATTAACCCACCCGACTATCCGATTCAGCCTGAAATTAAGTTTTTGGGTTTGAGTAAAAATACCATGCGTCAAGGCGAGCTCGGTATCGAAGATTTTCTTTATCTATCTTTTTCATACACTGACGGCGATGGTGATTTGGGTGGCTTAGGTCCAGGAAAAGACAGTATCAACATATTTTTAACGGACAAGCGAACCAATCAACTTTCCGAGCGTTTTCAGATTCCGTATGTCCCCGAGCAAGGAGCGGGCAACGGCATTTCGGGCGATATTCGCTTACTTTTGCTTACAACCTGCTGCAACGTTTTACCACATTGCAAACCTTCCACCACTAAGCCGATTGATACGCTTATTTATGAAATATATATAAAAGATCGCGCAGGTCATGAAAGCAATAAAATCCTCACTGCCCCTATTTATTTGCAATGCAAGTAATTTTTGTCATTCAGAAGGAATCTCTTTTCGCTTTATTTGAGATATTTAAAGTTAAAATTGCCTTTCTTTTATAAAAAAAATGGCACAAAGAGATTCCTTCTGAATGACAAAAAAAGCCAAAGCGAAATTACTGAGGGGTAAAAATTCATCATTCATCATTCATCATTCATCATTCATCATTCATCATTCATCATCATTGGTGTTCAAAAGATAAAGTTTAAAAGAAGTTATCAAAAAGTTTGAAACAAAGTTCATTGAAAAAGCGGAAAAAGAGCGA
>JAYTMW010000539.1:0-2869 GCA_043728105.1 Saprospiraceae bacterium
GGGGTTTCAAGATGATAGATGTTGCCAATCATTTTTAATCGCACAGGTCGGATAAATCCGTAAGCTACAATCCCAAAACCGACGAATTACTTGACATGCCAAATCGAAGCACGGAGGAAACTACCTCTTCGTTTTTCTTAAAAAAAAAATGTCTCACGTGCAAGTTTAATGTGGGTATGTAGAATTAGCCGTATCAGCCCAAAAACGCAAAAATACTGAGGGGCCTATCGCCAATTAAGTGAGGTTGCTCAATCTCCCAAAAACTGCCGCAGATAATTTCGACTCGTTAAAATAGCCGTATGCCTATCTTCAAAAGTATTTTCATACGCCTTATCTTCCACCTCAATACACACAGGGCCTTGATAACGCACATCCGTAAGTGCGGCAAAAAAGCCTCGCCAATTGACATCACCTAAGCCTGGCAGCTTCGGCGAATGGTATTCCAAAGGGTTTGCCATGATGCCGACTCTATCCAATTTGTCTTTATAAACCTTCACATCTTTCAAATGAATGTGGTGCAAACGATGGGCATATTGATAAATGGGCTTCACGTGATCCATCATTTGCCAAACCAAATGCGAAGGGTCGTAGTTCAAACCAAACAATGGGCTTGGAATAATCTCGAACATTCTGTCCCATACGGCGGGTGTGGTGGCTAAGTTTTTGCCGCCCGCCCATTCATCGTCGGTGAACCACATGGGGCAATTTTCGATGCCAATTTTGACATTGTGCGCCTCCGCTATTTTCACGATTTCGGGCCAATGGGTGGCAAAATCTTTCAAATTATCAGTCATGTTTTTCATCGGATTGCGCCCGATAAAGGTGTTCATGACGGGAATATTCAATTTTGCACACGCTTTTATGACCTCTTTTATGTGTTCTCGATAAAAATTTGCTTTTTCAGCATCGGGGTCAAGGGGATTTGGATAGTAGCCCAAACCCGATATGAATACGTTGTTTTTTTTCAAAACACTCCTTATATATATGAGTGTAGCGTCGTCCAATTGCGCTACGTTTATGTGTGTGATACCTGCGTAGCGGCGAGCATCCGAGTTGTCGGAAGGCCAACACATCATTTCGACGCAAGCAAAACCGTTTTTGCTTGCGTATTCGACGACTTGTTCAAAACTTAAATCACCGAGTATGGCACTGACGAAACCTAATTTTAGCATGGCTTTTGTTTTAGAGTAAATAACGAATAAAGTAGTTAACACGAATTATAAAAACAAATTTTTCTAATTTAGATATAATGATTTAGATATTTTTATCCAAATTGGTAAAATTCGTTTAATAATTTGTCTAATTCGTGTTGGTATATTTTACACCATTAAAAATATACAATCTTTAAATTTTTACATAACATTTCACGCATTGGTTTGAAAAACGAAAAAAATGTTACTTTTGCACAAATATTGTATAAATTTTAGACAAATCAATGCCAATTCAAGCGAAAGAATTTTTAGAAACCGAACTCATTGCAGGTCTTCAAAAAGGCAGCGATGAGGCGTATCAGTACCTAATTGATAGGTATTCTGCAATGCTTTTTGGTGTAATTGGGCGCATTGTGCGTGAAAAAGAGGATGCAGAAAATATTTTACAGGATGCTTTTGTCAAAATTTGGATGAATATTGAGCGTTATGATGCCACAAAAGGACGTTTGGCGACTTGGATGTTGAATGTGGCTCGAAATACGGCGATTGATTTTACCCGATCAAAATTATATTCTCAACGGAGCAAAAACCAAAACATTGAAAAAAACGTAGGTCTTGAAACGGACTCTTTGAAAACGCACATTGCAGTTGATTCAATCGGATTAAAACAAGTCGTGGAGGCATTGCCTGTACAATTTCGTGAAATCATTGAATGGATGTATTTTGAAGGTTTTACACAACAAGAAATTTCGGAAAATTTTGGTATTCCATTGGGTACAGTAAAAACAAGAACCCGCATGGCTTTGGTGGAATTGAGAAAATCTTTTGTGGAATAAGTAGTATTGAGTAAATAGTATCAAGTATTTAGATCCGTAAAATGCTGATAATCAATAGTTTATGAGATTTTGAAATAGTGATTATTTGTTTTTCACTACCTAAACAGTGACTACATCATATACAAAAAATGGAAAAGAACAATAATTTAGGTCCGAATGAAATAGAGAAATACCTTGTTGGAGAAAACGGACAGTTACCCAATGAACAAGATGTGCAGCAAACGGAAGCCGCACTTTTGCAATTCGCTCAGGCGCACGCTGTTGAGCCACCCCTCAGTATTAAGGGCCAAATTATGGCAAAAATTGCCAAGCTCAATGCCCAAAAAGACGCTCAAAAATCTTTCGACCTTGATAATTTGCCTTTGCTTACGTCCGAATCCAATTGGTTGGATTGGAAAGAAACCATAAAAGACATTCCGCCGCCCGAAACGGTGGAAGATACGTACTTGCATGTTTTAGAATCAAATGATAAACGGGAATTGTTTTTAGCTTTTGTAAAAGAAGTAGTACCCGAGGAAGTGCATCACGATTTATTTGAAAGTATCCTTTTACTCGACGGCACTTGCGAATGTCATGTTTTTGACGAAGCGGGTACGCCGTTACGTACTGTGAGGATGCGGGCAGGTGATTATATTGCTTTTGAATTGGGTGAAGTGCATGATATCCAAATCACGTCGAGCCAACCTGCAATGGCTATTTTGCAATGGTTGAAAATTGCGGCATAAGGTAAAGTGGTTTAGAACGAATAAAGAATAATAAATAAGTCATTTTATTTTAACACATACAGCAATTCTCGCTATTAAAATTATTTTATATATAGAGGGGCGAAATCCAATGGGTTTTAACCCATTGCGGATAAAATATTGACACAATGGGTTAAAA
>JAYTMW010000540.1:0-7841 GCA_043728105.1 Saprospiraceae bacterium
TAAACCTATTTTTTAATAAATAAAAAGATTATTGCGAAGCAAAAAACTCATATCCTGAAAATAGGATTTAATTTACCCACACTAAACAGAATAGAACCATTTTATTTAACTACACCTTCTAAATGGGTCTTAAACTTTTTCTCTAAATCTTCCATCGTGTATATGTCCGTGAGGATAATTTCCACTGCATCATCTTCCGTCACAGCCCTTTTTGAATAAACCAAACCAAGCCCTTTGGCATAAATTTCTTTCACTTTAAAAACGTGTTGCCAACCACCTTGCTTCAAATCATGCTCGGCTTGTTCGTCTTTTTTCTCAAATTCAAGAGCATCATATTTTTGATTTTTATAGTCGTAAGTTGTCGTTCGTAAAAAACGTAAATTGCGGGTTAGTGTTGTTTCATGCGTCGAATCTTTTGGGTCTCTGTATTTGATAATATTGATAAAAATGCCGTTAGAATCTTTCACTTCAAAGGGAAACACCGCTCCACCCGTCACCGAAGCCTTCATTTCAATGGCTTTTCCCGTTGAATCTGAGCCAAAATAACGCAAATCTTGGAGTTTCATTCCGTTAGAAAGCATCTGTTCACGCCGCATCATCATCACTTGAAAATTGGGGTCATAATCAGTGCCGACAAACGAAACGCTGTCACCTTGCACCACGGTTTGAAAATAAGTGTAGAGGCGAAAAGAAGTGTCACGGGTCTTAAATTCATATTCATAAACCATTGGTTTGTCTCTCAATTGAGTCAATGGATAATAATATTCACGGATATTTTTTTTACCACAACCGATGAGTAATAGGCAATAGGTAATGGGTAATAGGTAATATTTTATGGACATAATGTGAGTTTTGATGCTTTAGATTTTAGGCAAAATTAAACAAATAGATAGAATTTTTCGCAAAATACTGAGGGGGTGTCAATTTTTATAACGGATTGATTCTCAATGAAAAAAAGCCCATGAGATTTTCAAAATCTCATGGGCTTTCTATCGCAATCACACTAATCACCAATTACTAATCACATTAATTACCAATATCAAAACTTCTATCCACATAAAAAAATTGCCCTTTTTTCTGAACCGTTACGGTCATTGTGAAGGTATCGCCTGATTTGAGTTTTTTTATTAGTTTTTGCATATCCTCCGTAATCAAGCCATTGCTTTGTGCGTCCGAAAACTTGCCATCCCGCTGACGTTCAAACATTAACTCATTGATTTCCAATAAGTTACCTGTTTCATCCCGCACCGAAATGGGCATTGTCAAAGTTTTGACCAACTCATTTTTACCCAATTTTTTACCCTTCAAATTACCCCAAGTAACTTGAAAACCATTCGACAAATCGGATTCATCGGTTTGTTTGAAACGAATTGGCAGCGTCATTTTCACCTCCACGGGCATGTTGTTCAAGAGCGCAGGTTGCCACGTGGGCATGGCTCTCACGATTTTCATTGCGGCTTCGTTTTGCGTATCCTCCAACCCCCTCAGTATTGATACGTATTTTACAACGCCCATTTCCGTTACTACAAAATTGACATATACAACACCTGATGATGCCATGTTTTTAGGCACTTCCAAGTTTTGAGCAATGAACGCAACCAAGGCTTGATTGGAGCAATTGCGTTTTTCGACCGAGCCTTTCGCCAGATTTTCGCAACCTTTAAAATAAGGCATCACGTCTGCCTGCACCGTCACGCTATCCGATTGGCAAAAGGCAGACATTAAAATTAAAAAATTAAAAGCGATAAAGAGAAATCCTTTTCTCATGTTCAGTATATTTTGTTTCACGTGTAATTTACTTATTCAAATTAAAAATAATGCACATATCGAGCCACTTTTAGTTATAAAGTGTTAAAGTTTTGAGGGTAGATGTTAATTGTGTGTATCAAACCTACTAACTAAATAACTGTTATTTTGTAATATGTGCGCAACATTAGCAATTAAGATATTTTTTATTGAAAACAGAAAGATACTGAGGGGTAGTAATAAGTGTCAAGTGTCAAGACAAAATTATTGATATACCAAAGCGAAAGTGGTTTTGGTTTTTTTTATTTAAGGTCTCAATTGCCTCCATCTTCAGATGGAGGAAAAGAACAGGAAAAATTAATCATTCCAATCCTCCATCTGAAGATGAAGGCAATTGAGACAAGAAACAGAAAATCCCAAAACCAATTTCAGATGAGTATATTAAACACGAGGCACATAGGACACATAAAGTTGTATAAAATTTTAATTATCAAGGATTTATATATTTAACTATGTGTTCTATGTACCTATGTGTTAAATTTTGTTGTTACACTTACAATTATCTAAAAGTTTGAAATTCTTGAATAATTTATTTCTAAAAATCAATTTAACTCATTGATAATCAATATTTTATAATTTATAAATATAAATAATTTAATATTTTCAAACCCGCTCAATAATCGTTGCCACACCCATGCCTGCGCCACCACAGAGGGCAATCAATGCCGTTTTCAGATTGCGTCGTTCCAATTCATCCAAGACAGTTCCGAGCAACATAGCACCCGTTGCACCCAACGGATGGCCCAAAGCAATAGCACCACCGTTGACATTCATAATGGTATCATCCAAATCAAAATGGCGTTGAAACATCAGCGCAACGGCTGAAAAGGCTTCATTGACCTCCCAAAGGTCAATGTCTTTCACGGTCAAACCAGCTTTTTTCAAGGCTTTTCTTGCGGCAGCCACATGACCCGTTAACATAATCGTAGGCTCGGTACTCACTGCTGCCGTCACCACAATCCTTGCACGAGCCTTCAAGCCCAAACTTTCGCCTTTTTCTTTTGACCCTACCAAAACCGCCGCCGCACCATCCACAATGCCTGACGAATTACCCGCCGTGTGTAGGTGATAAATGCGCTCAACGGATGGGTATTTATTCAAAGCCATGGCATCAAAACCATCCTCTCCCAAATTTTTGAACGAAGGCGATAGCGACATCAAGGCCTCAGAGGATGTGTCAGGACGCACATGCTCATCTTTGTCTAAAATTATTAAACTCGTAAAGTCACGAATCGGCACGATGGATTTTTCAAAATAGCCTTCTCGTTGCGCTTTTGCGGCTCGCTGATGCGACTGCAAAGCAAAGGCATCTAAATCAGTGCGGTTAAAACCTTCTATTGTTGCTATCAAATCTGCCGCCACGCCTTGTGGAATGTAATTTATTTTGCCCACCACGTCGGGGTCGAAAAGAATGGGGCCGTTGTCGCTGTTCAATGGCACATGGCTCATACTCTCCACGCCACCCGCCACAATTAAATCCTCCAAACCCGAACGTATTTTCATCGCCGCCAAATTGACCGCATCTAAACCTGAGCAACAAAAGCGGTTGATTTGCATACCGCCCACGCTCTCACTCCAATCCGCATACAGCAAAGAGGCTTTGGCAATGTTGCCGCCTTGATCTTCCACGGGTGTGACGCATCCAAAAATGCCATCATCCACTTGACTTGTATCCAAATTATGCCGCTTTTGCATCTCCTTCAACACGTCACTGAGCAAGTCAATGGCTCGCACTTCATAAAGACTGCCCGATGGTTTGCCTTTGCCTCTGGGCGTTCTGAGGGCATCGAAAATATAGGCTTCTGTCATGGTTTTATGCTAATTAAATTTCGCAATAAATTGATAATCAATACTTTATGAATTCTTTTTTAATCGAAAGTAAAAAGAGCATTGATGTAAATTTTGAACAAAAGTAGAAAAAAGCCTCGAAATACTGAGGGGGTATTTCTTAAATTGTCATAATGATAAGTTTTGGGTGTTTTAATTCTACTTTCGTATCTTACACACATTGTTTTGTGCTGCGCACAAAAGGCGTACAATAGGCGTGTTTTTTTCTGAATTGATTTAATTTTTGAATAGAAAAATTTTCAATTTTTCTATTCAAAAATTAAATCAATCCTTTTAGTCCTTTTCAGCAAGGTAAAGTGCCAAAGTAGAATTAGGGTGATTATTCTAAAAATCACCCTAATCACCCTAATCACTTAAATCACTCAATCTGCCACATATCGCCCCAAAGCCGATTTCCGCCGTCGATGTAAACCGTCTCGCCCGTCATGTATTTTGAGTGAGCCAAAAAAAGTGTCAACTCAGCCACTTCTTCCACCGTGCCAAGTCGCTTCATCGGAATTTTTGATGACATATTTTTCACCAATTCAGGTGGATAATTTTCCAAACCCGATGACTGAATGATGCCCGGAGCCACACAATTTATCGTAATCCCACGAGTCACCCACTCAATCGCTAAACTCATGCTCATGTTCATCACACCCGCACGAGCCGCCGCCGAATGTGCCATGCCCGGAAAGCCTTTAAAATTATTCAACACGATATTGACGACACTCCCACTGCTCTGTTTGAAGAAAAAACGTTTTGCCATTTCTTGGGTCACGAACCAAGTACCGTTCAAATTGGTGTTGATAACGGCCTTCCAACCGTTTTCAGTAATGGCTTCGGCTGGTGACGGAAACTGACCACCTGCGTTGTTGATGAGGATGTCGAGTTTGCCACTTTGTGCCTCAATCATGTCCGCCAAGTGACCGATGCTCGCCGTTTCACGGATGTCTAAGGCGAAGGCTTTTACGGTGCCAAACGCTTTGAGTTTTAGAACAGCATTTTCCAGCTTTTCTGGCTTGCGAGAAGCGATATAAACTTCTGCGCCGAGGGTCAAAAACTGTCGAGCTATTTCGTAGCCGATGCCCGTGCCGCCGCCCGTCACTAAGACGGTTTTATCTTTGAAAAGGTCTTTTTGAAACATAGATTTAATTGTTAAATTGTTGGATAGTTAGATTGTTAAATGCTATATTTTTATTTTTTTATCTGTGTAAATTATTGATTGTTAGTGTTTTATCATTTCAAATCGAAAAATTATTGAAAATACTGAGGGGGCCATTGTAGCGGCGAATTTATTCGCCGATTGTTTAACGGAAAATAAATTTGCTTAAATATTATGATTATTTTTTCAAACTTTCACCCAATTTATTGAATGCAAAAACGGTTATAAAAATCATCATTCCAGGGAAAACAGCGAGCCACCAAGCTGAAAAATTGCCCCTCGCAGCGTTCAACATCGTACCCCAAGTCACCTGTTCGGGCGGCAAACCTAAGCCAATAAATGAAATGGTTGACTCTAATAAAATACTGTTGGCAATGCCAAATGAAGCCGCCGTTAAGATAGGTGTTAAAATATTTGGCAGCGCATGACGAACGATAATTCTCACGTCAGATAATCCCAAAACCTTCGCCGCATCCATGTATTCTAAGTTACGAATGCGCAACATTTCGCCTCTCACAAGCCTTGTAAAAGACATCCATCCCGTGAAACCAATCAACAGAATGAGTTGAAAAACACTCAATCTATTGATGATGGACACCATGCACAAAAGCCACAAAATGGTTGGAACGCCCTGAGCAATCTCCACGCATCGCATGATAAGTGTGTCAATTGGAATACTTGTTTTTTTTAAATTAAATAAAAATTTAACCTCTAAATATTTGACAATCAATAAGATAGCGACTAAAAAAAATAGAACCCAAAGTAAAGATATTTTTTGTTGAAAAAAAATAGGTATGTAAAAAAGGGCTAAACTTAAAACGCACCCCCTCAGTATCAGACCTGTTTTTGTCATTTTCAAACCATTATCGCCAAAATAACCTGCCGACAAACCCAAGCAAAAACCAAACAGCAAAGCCAAACTCATGCCACCAAAACCAACCGCCAAAGCAACCTTCGTGCCCGCCACCAATCCTGCCAAAACATCTCGCCCAATTTGGTCTGTACCAAACCAATGGCGGTAATAAAGTGAAGAAATGTCTTGAATACTGAGGGGCCCTACATAGTCAGCGTTGCGGCTATCAAGCGTTGTGGAAGCGTAGGGAATGAGCGCAGGAAATTGATTTTGATTGGGTTCGTGGGTCAAAATATTTCCAAAAAGCGCAATGATTATAAGGCATAAAATCAGCATTGCCGCCCATCGGGCAGTGTTCTGTTTTGAAAATATTTTTTCTATAAAACCTTGATAATCAATCATTTAAGTGAATATCGAATAAAAAACACGGAATAAAGAATATCGAAGTAGTTGAAAATCAATGAGTTATGAAGTTTCTAACAAGCGTTTATTTTCGTTCAACTACTTAGTTCTACTTTGGCACTTTACACTCACTGTTTTATGCTGCGCATAAAAGGCGTGCTTGGGGGTTATTTTTTCGGATTGATTTAGTCCTTTTCAGTAAGGTAAAGTGTAGAATCAGAATTAAGTGAATTATAATATCATTTTTTACAAAGATAAATAATTTCTTCGGGCATAAAACCAAATTTAAATTGCTCGTCAGGCGTAAATGTGTTGACAAAATTGTCGGCCGATACGTTGAATCCCGCTTTTGACAATCTGATTTTATAATCCTTGCCATACCACCTCACATGATCACTTTGCCCAAACGCTATTGTACGTTCATCTGGATTTATGATACTAAAATCTTCGTAAGTAACATCTCTATTGTAGTCAATTGGCACTTGAAAAATGCCCCAGCCACTTGGTTTCAAAATTCTCAAACATTCTTGCATCGCCAAACTGTCGTTTTCAATGTGTTCTAAGACGTGATTACATAGAATAACATCAAAATAATTGTCAGGAAATGGAATTGCCGTAATATCTACTTTGACTATTTTGACGACATCACAGAAATCATAAACTTCAGGAAAAAAATCGCACGGAACGTATTCTTCTATATTTTTCAGATTAACAAAAATATCATAAAAGGCTTTTTCTGGGCCAAAATGAAGGACTTTTATCCCTTTTTTGCTAAAAAAATCGGTCTTTTCTTTCAAATATTTAAATACCAAACGGTGCCTTTCAACCGAGCCACAATTAAGACACAAGGCGTTTTTGCGCGTAATGTATCCAGTTGGTATAAATTCGCTGTACGTTGAGCCGCAAACACTGCATGTTACGGCGTTGCCTTGATATGCTTGAGCAAGTTTTTTGTCTCTATTAGCCTGACGATATTTCACATAAATTTTATCTATACTTTTGGGAAGAATAGATTGAATGATTTTCTTAATCATGGATGCTATTTTTTAAATTATCAAGGTGAAAAACTAAGGAATGAGCGTGTTTTGAGGGCGAATATGAGAAATATTTGATAAAAAATTACTTGGTAACAAGTAAATAATAACAACGTCTAATTGAAGTTTTTTTACAACACATTAGATGCTGTATTACCACCCAAATAAAACTTGATATTTTTTCAAAAAAAACTTTAGGTAATTTGTGAAAAATAATTTACCCAAAAAAACGAGTTAATTGCTCAATAACTTGCGTCAAGTTTAAAACGTGAAGCAAATGTGTCTTTGCGAGGAGGTACGACGAAGCAATCTGTTAGTTTTTGCAGGATGTCTTTTGCCAAACTTACTACAATTGCTTAATTTATTGACCATTTCTACTTACTTTGAAAAGAGAATCGCAAGTCAAATAACAGATTGCTTCGTCGTACCTCCTCGCAAAGACACGTTTGTTTTTATGTTTTAGATTTGTGGATAATGGACAGCGTTTTAAACTTGACGCAAGTTGTCGCTAATTCAAACACATCGTGGGTATATTATTTTTTACAAATTCCCTTAGATTATGAACGGTTTTCTTATAAAACTTTAAGGTGCAGCGCACCGTAATATTTGTCTGCCCTTTTGTAGATTTTACTACAAATATTGCGGTGCCCTGCACCTTGAAATTTTTTATAAGAAAGCCGTGTTAGATTATGTTAATATTTACTCGTTCCTTAGTCTTTATTTCGTCTTAAAAACACGAAAAAAAAGAAGAGGC
>JAYTMW010000541.1:0-15233 GCA_043728105.1 Saprospiraceae bacterium
CCTCCCCTATCCGAGCAAAAAGCCATAGTCACCCACATCGAAACCGAGACGGCAATCCTCAACCGCACGATAGCGACGATAGAAAAAGAAATAGCCTTAGTGCAAGAGTACCGCACCACCTTGATAGCGGAAGCGGTGACGGGGAAGATAGACGTTAGAGATTATGAAATAAAAATGATAGATGAGGCATTGGAAGAGGATTTGGAAGCGGAAATGGGTGTAGATACGGACTTGTCCCGAGAAAATCGGGAGGGGGGTGAGGAGGAATGAAAAAAGTATTAACTTTGTAAAAAATTTATTTAAATGAAAAGCAAAAGAATTGAGGTTTCTATTGATGACTTGTTATTAGATCCTAACAATTATCGTTTCATAGACAGAGCCGAATATAAACTTATTGAAGATAATCAAGTAGCAGATAAGCGCGTACAACAACGAGCTTTTAATTTTATAGTAGGTAAAAGTAACGAAAACATTAAAGACCTCATTAGTAGTTTTACAACTAATGGGTTTCTTGATATTGACCAAATACAAGTAAAAGTAATAGGTGATAAATACCTTGTGTTGGAAGGAAATAGACGGATTGCTACACTCAAATATCTATTTGATGAATACCGCAAAGGTAACGACGTTGGCAAAATAGAAGAAACCGATTTTAACAGTATTAACGTTGTTGAAATCATTGGAGAAGATGCGGCTCAACACATTATTACGATGGGATTACATCATATAAGTGGTAAAACAAGATGGAGTGCCGTCAATGAGGCGCAACTTCTCGAAGACCTCATCAAGAAACATAATTATAGTCCTGAGCAAGTAATCCAATCATTAGGCATTACAAAACACAAACTCAATAGAAGCAGAAGAACATTGTACCTAATTCAGCAATATAAAGACAGTGATTATGGTGACCAATTTGAGAAGAATATGTATTATTTGTTTGAAACGGTTATCAGTTCACCAGTTATGAAAGATTGGATTGGTTGGGATGACTGGAACTATAAAGCGACAAATAGCCATAATTTAGAACGCTTTTTCGAATGGATTTCTCAATCAGAAGAAGTTGAGTTAGACAGGGATGAAAATGAACGCAAAACACTAAAAGAGCCCATAATTTCACAATACAGACAAATAAAAGAGCTTGCGGAAATAATCCACGACCCAAAAGCATTAGAGCAAATGGAATTGAGCAGGAGTTTAGTAAAAGCGTATGCTTACAGTGATGCTATTGGAGGCGGGCGGATAACAAATGCTTTAAATAATCTAAGTGGCGATATTCAACTCATAAATAATTTTCAACAGTACTTGACAGACGAGCAAAGTGTCCAATTGATTACATTAAAGGAAAAATTGGATAGACTAATGCCTTTAAATCAAGCCCTTATTCAAATAAATGATAGGAAATCAGGTAATTATTTTGATACCGTAATAACCCAATTCACAACCTTTCACATTGAAAATTATCGAAAACTATCAAGGATTGATGTTAAGCATTTATCACGAGTAAACCTTTTTGCAGGAGGTAACAACGTAGGGAAAACATCTATTTTAGAGGCTTTTTACTTGCTATCACAACTCAATAATATCAATGCTTATTTAGAATTGGAACAATATAAAGGAAAATTTATAAATAATTTTCAGGCTAAATGGATTGATAAAAATTTCACGAATTCGATAGATATTGAAGGGACTTTCAATAGTAAAGAAGTCGCTTTAAATTTGAGGTCAGAGCAAACCGAAGAGGATATTGAGAAATCAAGTTATCTATCAACAATTATTTCAGAAGCAAAAGCAAATGGGGATATTTTAACAAGTAGTATCCATTTGTTTGCAAATCAAAGTCCTGAGGTTCGTTATAAAAAATCCTTGGTGTTAAGCAATGCCGCTTTCACAAGCCCCTATCGGTATAACATTAAATTACTCCACGCTGCCCATTCACAAGCAGTAAAAGAGGGTTATTATGATAGGATTATCCAGTTTATTAAAGAAAAAATAGATAATTCTATCGAAAAAATAGACTTGATAAATGACGAAGGCGAAAATCGTTTTGTGGTAACGACATCAAAATTATCAAAACCTCTGGATTTAACAAAATACGGTGAAGGTTTGCAGCGGGTTTTTGAAATAGCTTTGTTTTTAGGCTATTGCAAAAACGGTATATTATGTATTGATGAAATAGACAGTGCTTTGCATAAAAGCCTTTTGATTGATTTTACCAATTTTATTCAAATTATGGCAAAAGAGTTCAACGTTCAAGTCTTTCTTTCTACCCACAGCAAAGAGTGCATTGATGCTTTTGTAGAAAATGAATATCCCGATGATGAATTGACCGCTTATGCTTTGAGAGAAGAAGACGGGAAAATCGTTTGTAAATTTTTAGAAGGTAATAGGCTTAAACAATTGGTTGACTCAATAAATATAGACATCAGATAAATATGGCAACACAAATCATAACTGTACTTTGTGAAGGGCCACATGATGTTGCCTTTATTACGAAGATACTAAAAACCGTAGGATTTAGAAGCAATGAAAACATTAAAATAGGTGATTATCCTAAACCGATAGATGGTTTACTTATTTCAGAAGTAACTAAAACAAACGTTGGTGAACTGAATTTACAAGAGGTAAGACAAGCTTTATTGCCCTCCAATACTCTGCAAAGAGGTAGTGATTTCCTGTTCTTATACTCGATGGGTGGCGATAGTAAAATATTGAGCAATGCACAACCAATGTTGCGGGAGTTTATTTCATTTATACCCAAAGAAGAAGGGAGCTTTGATGAAGCATTGCCAAAAGGGACACGCTTATCCATGCTTTATTTTCTTGATGCTGATAAAAAAGGCATATCAGCACGAATTTTAGAATTGAACAACGAAATCCATAAAAATTTCAATGTAAAACCATTTGAAAATCA
Organism: Saprospiraceae bacterium; assembly: GCA_043728105.1. Lineage (GTDB taxonomy): Bacteria > Bacteroidota > Bacteroidia > Chitinophagales > Saprospiraceae > JAAFJT01. The sequence goes on from JAYTMW010000541.1 coordinate 2,912, forward strand.
TAAAACGACAGTTGTATTCAATAGCATTAAACTGGGTGCATTTGTTTTTACTGGTTTGGATAATGATACAGGAAAGTTAGAAGATATTTTAATGCCATTGATGACAAAAGGCAATGAAAAGATATTTGGCAATGCTGAAACCTATCTTAATGAACATTTTGACGATGCAAGATTATTTCCGATGAAACTTCGTATGGATGAAAAGGGTATAATGTATGAAGAGCGGTCTGAACGACTAAAAGATAAGTTAAAATACGATGAATTGAAATCGAGGATTGGCATAGTTGGGCAATTACAGAAATCGGGCAGTAATAATGTGGTTTGCATTGGTCAAACAGATTATTTAACCCTTGAAAAAATACATACCAGTACCAAATGTCAAGAAATTATTGATTTCGTTGAAGAATTTATAACAGCATAACAAACCATGAATAAACCCACAGACACCACCGAAAAAGGCTTAGAGGCCCACATAACCAACTATTTAGTCGAAAAAAACGGCTACATACTGAGGGGCCCAAAAGATTACAACAACGCCTCGTGCATGGATGAGGCCTTGCTTTTCGAGTTCTTAGAAAACACCCAACCCAAGGCTCTTGCCAAAATAAAAGCCTTCCACAAAGACCTTTGGCAACAAAAAATCGTCAAAAAAATTCAAGATAAAATAACCGACCCGCAATCCGTGAAGGGCAAACCTTCGGGCGGCACGCTCAACATACTCCGCAATGGCATCGAAGACGGGCATACGGGCGTGAAACTCTACCTGTTCTATGATAAACCCGCTTCAAACTACAACACCACAACCTTAAAACTCTACGAAGCCAATCAATTTTCCGTCATTCGGCAAGTCTATTTTTCACCCCACAACAAAAAATCGTTGGATATGGTGGTGTTCGTAAACGGCTTACCCGTGATGAGTTTTGAACTCAAAAATGAACTCACCCAACAAACCGTAGCCGATGCCATCAATCAATATAAAAAAGACCGTGACCCATCGGAAGAGTTGTTTCGATTAGGTCGTTTAATAGTCAATTTTGCCGTGGACACCGAGCAAGTGTACATGTGTACGCACTTAGAAAAAGAAAAATCCTACTTTTTACCCTTCAACAAAGGCGATAACAACGGCGCAGGCAATCCCAAAAATGACGGCATAAAAACCGATTATTTATGGAAAGAAATATTGACCAAAACAAGTTTGACCAATATTCTCCAAAGCTACGCCCAATTTATTGAAGAAGAAAAAGAATACATAGACGATAAAGGTAAAACCAAGACCAAGAAAGTACGCAAAATGATATTCCCCCGCTATCACCAACTGACGGCGGTGCGTGAGATGTTGAAAAATGCCCAAGAACACGGCGCAGGTCAAAAGTATCTGATACAGCACTCGGCGGGTTCGGGCAAATCCAATTCCATTTCGTGGTTAGCGCATCAGTTGGTGAGTTTGCACGACAAAAGCGGGCAAGAAAACGTGTTTGATAGCGTGATTGTGGTCACGGATAGAAAAGTATTGGACGCTCAAATCCAAGCCAATGTACGTCAGTTTGAGCAAGTAACGAAGTTGGTACAGCCCATTACTGAGGGGTCGAAGCAACTCAAAGAAGCGTTAGAGGAAGGGAAAAAAATCATCATTACCACCATTCAAAAATTTCCCCGCATTGTGGAAGACATTGGCGAACTGCCAGGCAATCGTTTTGCCATCATCATTGACGAGGCTCACAGTAGTTTAAGCGGTCAGATGGCCCGAAAACTCAACGAAACACTGTCAAAAGTAACCGATGAAGAGGATTTGAAAGAAGACATGGGGGATTTCGATGAGGTCGAAAATGATACGGTAACGGGCGAAGATTTGATACGGGTTTTGATAAAGTCACGCAAACTTTTGACCAACGCCAGCTATTTTGCCTTCACCGCCACACCCAAAAACAAGACATTGGAGCTTTTTGGTGTGCCTTATACTGAGGGGGGTAAAACAAAATTTAAAGCCTTTCACCTCTACTCGATGAAACAGGCCATTGATGAAGGTTTTATCAAAGATGTTTTACAAAATTATACAACTTACAAAAGCTACTACGCCCTACTCAAAAAGATAGAGGATGACCCCGAATACGACAAAAAGAAAGCCGAAAAAAAACTCCGTGCCTACGTCGAAAGCCACGAACACGCCATCAAAAAAAAGACGGTGACAATGGTGGAGCATTTTATGGATAGCGTGGTGAAGACCAAACGCATGGGCGGTTTGGCCAAAGCAATGTTGGTGACGAGTTCAAGAAAAAATGCTGTTGAATACAAAAAAGCCTTTGATGCCTATTTGAAAAGCATCAATAGCCCTTATAAATCCATCGTGGCTTTTTCGGGTGACATTGATGAACAAAACGAAGCCAAATTGAACGGCTTTTCAAGCAATTCAATCCCATCAGAGTTTGAAAAAAGTGAATACCGTTTCTTAATTGTTGCCAACAAATTCCAAACGGGTTTTGACCAACCTTTGCTCCACACGATGTACGTGGATAAAAAACTCGGTGGTGTAAATGCCGTGCAAACCCTTTCAAGGCTCAATCGCAGCCATCCATTGAAACAAGAAACCTTTGTTTTAGACTTTACGAACACCGCAGAAGACATTGAAGAAGCCTTTAAACCCTATTTTGAAAGCACCATTTTGGGTGAAGCCACCGACCCAAATAAACTCTACAATTTGAAAGATGCCTTAGATGCCTTTCAAGTCTATGACCGTGAGCAAGTGGAAGCCTTTTCTGACAAAATACTGAGGGGGGAGCCCATTGACCAATTGCACGATTTATTGGATACTGCAACCGAAGTTTTCAACAACGATTTATCCGAAGATGAACAAATTGAGTTTAGGGCAAAAGTGAAAACTTATGTGCGTTTGTACGTTTTTCTATCCCAAATTGTCGAAATTCACAATGTCTATATGGAGCGTCTCTACATTTTCTTAAATCATCTGCAAAACAAACTTGGCAGCGACCCTTCCGTAGATTTGGCAAAAGGCATCCTCAACAATATCAACATGGATAGTTATCGCCTACAACTCCAATCAACCCTCTCAATGGCAATGGAGCAAGGCGAAGAACTCAAACCCATTCCAACCGAGATGCGGGGCGGCTCAAAAGATGTTGAAATGGATAGATTATCAAATATCATTCAATCTTTTAACGATAAATACAAGGATGAATTTGAGGATATTCATAAAGTACATCAAACAGTAGATAACATCCAAGCCAACGTAACCCTCAATAAAGATGTTATAGCCGCCGTAAAGCACACGCCCGACAATGCTGCCATAACCATAGAAAAAGTGATTGGCAGCGAAATAATAGGCTACAACAATGGCAATTTAGAACTGATGAAAAAGTTTTTTGACGACAAAGATTTTAAAGATGATTTATTGCGCTTGGTTACGGCCCATGTGATGCAATCGGTTTTTAATCGACCACAGGCTTGAATTGGTTTACATCTCCTACTCGCTTGGCGGCAAATTCTTTTTATCCTCATCGCTCTTCGTTTTCAAAAAATTCTCCGATGAAACCACTTTCCGCCCGTCCAATTCTTCAACCCGTTTGCGGGCTTCCCCTGCCGTGAAACCACCTTTTGCGGCGGCTGTTCGGTTTTCATCGAAGCCTTGGGCATCTTCGTCAATCGCCGTCCGTCTTGTCAGAGCTTCGCCCAGCGACATGAAAATCAATTCTAAATCCGTCATGTGGTCTCTTAGGTTTTCGCTGGGCTTGGTTAATCCTTTTATTTCTTTGTGTTGGGCTGGTGTCACATCAAAAGTACCTTTGGCAATAATGGCTGTTAAAATCGAGTATTCTTTGCCTTCTTTGACCCCTCGCTTTTGCCATTCCTCGGTTAGTTTGTTTCGTGTGTCAATGGAGTTAATGCGTTCTTTAATCCACTCGTCGGGATAACCTTTTGCTTTATACAGTTCAATTTGGCGTTGGGTCAAAAGTTCGGGGTTTTCTGTTTCCTCAATCGTTCTCTCGCCTTGTTCAGCCAACCATATTTTTAGCGGTTCTGCCTTTGATGACGGTATTGACATGATAATCCGCAAGATGCCTTTAGTGTTGGCACAATCGGTAAGACGTTGCCGCCCGTCGGAAGCCTTGAGTTTCAACTGTCCACAAATTGAGGACAGTTGCGGCTCACGGGTTTTTAGCGTATTCCAATATTTTCGAGGCTCGATGCTTTCTGTCAAAACCTCGATGACATCTATCACAGAATAGTGCCACTCATCATTGTGAATGATTTTACGAATTTCTTTTTCGCCGAAGGGCATAAGGTTTGAATTTTCCATTTTGATAAATTACAAAGTATTGAGACAAAATTTAGTGGATGACAAAAATACTACTCTATAAAATCAATTGGTAATTTCAACTGGTTACAAATTGTAACCAGTTGAAATTACTTATTTTTCAAATTTCACTTTAAAGATATAATGAACTAACTTTTTGCAAATTTAGCATAAATACTGAAATTACAGTATAAATACTGCAAAAGCCACAACATACAGTATTTTGACGCTTTTATACGGTTTTTTAAGTTCGATAAATTACAAAGTATTGAGACAAAATTTAGTTGAGAGTAAAAATACCACTAAATAAATTCAATGGGTAATTTCAAGTGGTTACAAATTTTAACCAGTTCGAGGTTTTCTGTTTTCAAAACCTTTTTTAAAATTTCATAGACGTAGCTAATTTGCTTTTTGCAAATTCAGTATAAAAACTGAAATTGCAGTATAATAACTGCAAAAGCCACAACATACAGTATTTTGACGTTTTTATACGGCTTTTTGAGTTCGTTTGAAAGTATTTCTATTTTTGTTTGGCTGCGATTGATTTATGTTTTTACTAATCCTAATAATTCACGCACCATTGGGCGTTTATCAGAATTTAAAATTTTACCCCTACCCTATTACAAAAAATGCTTTTGAAATAAAATCTGTTCAAACAGCGATTCCACTTTTTGGATGCAACGCTAAACATTACACTAGGTCGGCTATGTCTCATATTACCGCTTTTTTACTGCAAAAACCTTAAATTTACTGCAATATGCGTTAATTTACTGTTTTCCCCGCAAATGAACTGCAATTAACGCTTTTCCCCATTGATTTTATGCACCAAATACTCATTGTAATCCTTGAAAGGTTCGTAAAGATGATTCCAAGAAATAACTTTATGCTGGCCCAAAGCCTCTTCAAAAAAGGTTTTTAGGTCTAATCCTGTTTTGTCATTATCCCAAAAACCGTGAATGAATTTATAATCTTTTGATTTAATGAAATCCAAAACGGGCTTTTTGAAGGATGCAGAATTTAAGATTATGACATCCGTTGCCAAGCTATTTTTTTCGTTTGAGAGAAAAATTTTAGATAAATCTTCGTTTTGCCTCAATTCATTCAAATCAACAATCAAACTTGGAAAATCTAAGAATCCTTCAAAAATGCAAACAGAGCCTGTTTTTTGCCCTTTTAAGAACGAGAAGTCCTTTTTACCGATACTTGTCTTAAAAAAAGGATTTCGCACCTCATAGCCCTCTGAAACGTTTTTTATGCCAATCCCAAAGTATTGTTTTTGGGTTTGAGTGTTCGTAAAAATTATTTCAGAAAAATACTTATTGGCAATTGCGAGATTTATACCTCTTTGTTTTTCAATAAAATCCTTTGTTTTTGAAATGGATTGAACAGCGTCAATCCGAAAAATAGGGGTCAAATACTGAGGGGCCCCCTCAGTATTTTTTTGCTTTTCAATATCTGTAAATACATGATTGGAAAAGTTGTCTAAATATTTTAGAGCCGTTGTAATGTCGGTGTTTTGATGCCGCATCACAAAGTCAATGATTGTCCCTCCTGTGTCACCGAAGTCATTCCAAAGCCAGATTCCACTCAAAAAGGAGGTGTGAAAAGAAGGCGTTTTTTCGCTTCTGAAAGGAGAAATGTACCAAAGTTCTGTACCTGATTTCTGACTTTTCACGGGTTCAAATCCGTGTTGAGAAAGGAACTTTGGAAAGTCTATTTGCTTTGCTTGTTGGGTGGTCATTGTTGCTTTTTCTCGAAATATTCTCGAATGAGGGTAATCACAAAACCTTTGATGGTTTGGCCTGTGTACTCGGTTTCGGTTTTGATTTGTTCGTGCATGGGTTGTGTAAAATCAATGGTAACCCGCACTTTATTGCTTGTTTTTTTAGAATCTTCTTGATAAAGACTTTGCAACACTTTCTCTTGTTCTTCGACGTTTAAAGTCTTTTTCGGTTGAATTTTTGCCATTTTATACTGATTTATACTGTTATTTACTGATTTATACTGCATTTGCAGTTATTTAAAGGATTATGCAGTTTTTTTACTTAAAACAAAACCGCTACTTTTCGTTAATTCTAAAATCTCATGCGTTAGTTGTTCCATTTCCTCTTTGGCTTTCTTATCCTTGTACTCAACAACCCCTCGGCCCTCCGATGCCGTATCCACGTAGGATATGCGACTCACGAGACGGGTTTTGAGCATTTTGATATTGTAGGCTTCCACGGCTTCGCTGATGTCTTTACTCACATTGGTATTGGGTACAACTCGGTTAATGATGACATAAGCATCTGTATTTGAGCCGTTTGCGTCTTTTATCGTTTTTATTTGCTCAAACCGTTGCATGAAGCCTTCAAACCCTCGGAAATCGTAAACACTCGGTGTTAAGGGAATCAAGAGGACATTGCTTGCCAAAATGGTTCTATCAGCCAGTTCCGATAGGTGAGGCGTGCCATCAATAACAACAATGTCGTAGCGTTTTTTCAAATCATCCACTTCCTTATTGAGTTGTTTGACATTGATACCAAAAACAGGAATGGGTTTTAGTTCAGGGCTTCGATTTCCTGACCATTCCATAGAGGATTGTTGGCCCAAGTCGGTATCCACTATGCACACGTCATAACCCTCATAGGCAAGGCAAACGGCTATATTGGTTGCAATGGTTGTTTTTCCGACACCACCTTTAAGATTTGTTACTGCAATAACCATATCAATTTGATTTAAAATCTGTTTTAAGAACAAAGGCAAATGTAGTATATTTCAGTATATTTACTGCAAAAAAAGTATAAAAATGTTTTTTGCAGTTTTAATACTGCATTTTAAGATTTATCGAATTTTCTGCACAAAGAAATTATTGACCGATATGGCGTATTCATTAATTTTAAGACAATTTGGACACCCCCTCAGTATTTCAGATTTAGAAATTGCAAAATCATTTTTTCAGTAAAATATTGAGAGAGTCTTTATTTCAAAAAAATAAAAATGGGGTAGGAGAGTAGTTCAAACAACAATCAAGATGGATTCGTAGAAATGTCAGTCTTTTTTCTTTTCAAAGTAAAATTTCCTTTTAAAATAAATTTAAACACTTTTATTTTTTAATTTTTATACACTCCATAATCAATTGATAATCAATGAGTTATGAACATGATAGACTACGAGTTTAGGGATGATAGACTACCTAATTAGGGATGATAGACTACTTAATTAGGGTTTGATAGACTACCTAATTAGGGTTTGATAGACTACCTAATTAGGGTAAAATATTAGGGATATAGTACAGATAATAGCTTTTGTAAGCTCGAAAAACATAAAACATTGACAATCAATGAGTTATCTCTTAGATAGACTACGAGTTTAGGGTTAATATTACATTTAGATAGACTAAAAGCTAAACCTAAGCACTCAACTAATCGTGGCATATTAAACCAAAAGGTTTAATGATTGACTACGAGTTTAGGGTTGACTCATTAAAATTTTATTTTCTGGCAATTATTTTTAAAATATTATCACAAATAGCTGATAATCAATTATTTACAGATATTATTTTTATTAAATTATTGAATTTATTTTTTTTAGATAGACTCCTTATTTAGGGTTAATAAAAAAGAGATTTAAACATGAAATTTGCTTCGACTAATTATGAAATTAAAATTAGTCTTTCTAAATTTACCCAAAAATTGAATCAATGGCATTGAAAAAAACAAAGAGTATTGCTCGATTAGAAAATGAATTAGTGTTCAACTACCAATATGCTTTCTCTGCCAAAGAGCAAAAGACAATGCTGTATCTGATAGCCAACTTAGAAAAAGGGAATGATAGCGTCATCGTATCCATCAAAGACATTGAAGGAATGTTGAAAGAAGATGACAAAAAATGGGGTTCATCTTACAAGGACATTCGGGAATTATGCTTTTCTCTTTTGGATAAAAAATTCTTCCACAAAAGTACCGTCATCTACAAAGGTACGCCCATGGAAGCGGGGTACAATTGGTTTCAAAGCGTGGTGCCCGTTTCGGATAATGACGGAACAGGGCTTAAATTTCGATTTTCGCAAGATGCTCTACCTTTCCTTTTAGAACTGAAAGAGTATGTCCAGATCAATCTTCAAGAAGTGCGGCACATGAAAAGCGGGCATTCCATCCGCCTTTTTCAGATATTGAAAGCCAAAAGAAACCGCAATAAAGAATACATTTCGTTCACCGAAGCCGCTTTTGCGGTGGATGAATTGAAATCACTTTTGGGCGTTGAAGACAAATATCCGAGATTAAATAATTTCAGACAAAAGGTTTTAGACGTTGCCCAACAAGAAATAAACGGCTACACATCCCTCTATTTTGACATCAGTTACAAATATGGCAACAGCCGCAATAAAGAGATAGAAAAAATACTTTTCAAGATTTTTGACAGCGAAGCCCAAGCAAAAGAGGCGCAACAAATGCGCTTAAAGTTTGAAGATGCCAGCCAATCAAATCCCTACGAAGGCAAGGCTTTTGACATGATTGAGTTCAAAAAGAAGTTTCCTAAAATATACACCGCTATCTTTAACAAAATTACAGAACAGTATTTAGAGATTGGCAACGGACAAATGATGCCCAATTTTGATAAAATGATTGACAATTCTGTTTTAGGCATGTGCGAAAGTTACTTCAATTTTTTTATCAGCAAATCTATAAAAGACTTGGTGAAAGTTGAAAATGCTAAGGATATGTTTGAGAAAATGGGGGTGCCTGTGAAGGTGAAATAGGGCATTTTTAGAAATTTATTCGGCATCAGTTCTAAATTTATTAATGATTAAATACTGTTTCATATTGGCTTTTTGGGTGTTAAAAATCATAGATGCAGGTGCGCAAGAAGTACCTCGCACCCTCAATTTCACAAAAAATGACTACCATGCGCAAAACCAAATTTGGGCCATTGCGCAGACCCCTCAGTATGAAATGTTTTTTGGCAACAATGATGGGTTGATTTCTTTCAATGGTTCGTTTTGGCAGATGCTGCAATTGCCTCAAAAACCTATCGTGCGGGCGGTGGCTTCTGATGAAAAAGGGCATGTTTTCGTGGGAGGTTTTGCGGAGTTTGGTTTTTTTGAACGAGACGAAGTTGGTAATTTTCAATACCATTCACTCAGCAAAGATGTTCGATTTGAAAAAGTGAAGCGAGAGGAGATTTGGCACATTCTTGTTCACGGTCAAACCGTTTATTTTCAGTCTTTTTCTACCATTTATAAATACGACTATAAAGACGTGACGGTGTTGAGTCCGCCGTCAAACATTATGTTTTTGAAAGCGGTTAACAATCGTTTGTGGATTCAAGGTTTGAGTAAAGGATTGTATGAATTAAAAGAGGATAATTCGTTTCGATTTATTGAAGAAAGCGCATTTTTAGCCAACAAAACAGTCTCCACGATATTGCCGCATGGCAAAGGTCTTTTAATTGGGACGGCGAAAGATGGTATTTTTGAGTATGAAAATGAGCGTTTTTCAGCATGGCAAAGTTCGGCACAAGGTATTTCAAAGGAATTTGAACTCAATAAAGGTATCCAACTATCAAACGGAAACTATGCTTTTGGGACAATTCTCAACGGCGTTTATATTGTTAAGCCCGATGGTTCAATTTTATACCACATTAATAAGGAGAACGGTTTACAAAACAACACGGTAATCGCATTGCATGAGGATTTTGCTCATAATTTATGGATGGGCTTGGATAAAGGCGTTGATTTGATAGACTTGAATAGCCCTTTGACTTTTTTTCAAGATAAAACAGGGAAATTAGGGGCCGTTTATGCGGCAGTTTTGCACAATAAACGGCTTTATGTTGGCACAAATCAAGGGCTTTTTTATCGAAATATTGATAAAAATACTGAGGGGCCCTTTTTCAAATTGCTTAAAGGTACGCAGGGGCAAGTGTGGGATTTGAAGGTCATGGACGGGCAATTGTTATGTGGGCATAATGCGGGAACGTTTGCCATTGACAACAATAATGTGATTCAAAAAATTTCGGATGTAACAGGTGGGTGGCATTTGATTCGACATCCGACTCGCCGAGATTTGCTCTATCAAGCCACTTACACGGGTATTATTCTTTTCAAAAAAAATCAACAAAATCAGTGGCGTTTTCATAAGAATTTGAATGGTTTGGGTGCGCCCATTCGCAAAATCACTTTTGATGAAAAGGATATTTTATGGGCCATGACGGCGCAAAATCAACTCTATAAATTCAAATTCGATGCAACAGGCGAGCATACGGACATGTTGAGTAGCTCGGAGGGTATTGAGTTGATGAAATTGCCCAAAGGTTCGATAATTGCACTCACTCAAATGGGCAAACAATTGCTGTTTTCAACGGATAGTGCGTCTTTTGTTTTTAAAGAAAATGCTTTTGTGGAAGCCCATGAAATGAGTAGGGTAGGGTTGGGGCGGTTTGTTTTGAAAAAAGGATTGAACCAAGATGTGTTTAAAATTCATAAAAATTATGTTGAAATACTGAGGGGCCCCCTCTCTGATAAAATCGGTCAAACTTCCACTCGTTTGGGTTTGAAATTGATACCGCAATATGAAGATGTTATCGTTTTAGACAGCACCCACTATCTCTTTGGTTTGGATGATGGGTATGCTATTTTGAATCGAAATAACCTTCAAATAGCTCCAGCGGTGAACCCTAAAACACTCGTTTCGCTCCACACGAAAGATGGTAAAGTATTCCCTTTTTATGTCGCCGACAATTCAAAAACCAAACTTACGCTACCCCCTCAGTATCGGGCGTTCAGAATGGATTTTGCCCTGCCTTATTTTTTAGAAAATGCCCAATTTCAATATAAAAACAACAATCAAGAATGGTCTAATTTTTCGGAATCGCCTTCAAGTGAGTTTGTCAATCTCTTGGCGGGAGAACAAGTTTTTAAAGTGAGAAACAATATTACGGATGAAGAAACAACCCTTGTTTTTGACATAAAACCTTATTGGTATGAAACAGTTTGGGCTAAAATAGGCTACTTTTTGCTTTTTCTTGGGCTATTTTTTCTCCTTCAAAAATATCATCATCATCAATTGGAACGGCAACGGCATAAATTGGGGTTGGAAAAACAGCGTGAAATTGAACAACACCGAATCTCCGCCGACAATGAAAAACTGCACGCTGACATCATCAATAAAAGTAAAGATTTGGCCAACTCGACGATGAGTATCATCCAAAAAAATGAAATTTTGATGGAAATAAAGGAGGAGTTAGGCAACTTGAAAACGGCTTCAAGAGACAGCTTATCCGACAAACATTACAGACATTTGCAACATTTGATTGACATAAACCTCACGCACGAGGAAAGCCAAAAGGTTTTTGAAGACAATTTTAACACCGTACACGAAGATTTTTTGAAAAGACTTAAACACCAACATCCCGACCTCACGGCGGGCGATTTGAAATTAGCCGCCTACCTCCGCATGAATCTTTCTTCCAAAGAAATCAGCCCGTTGTTGTTTATTTCGGTTCGCAGCATCGAGAACAAACGCTCTCGGTTGCGCAAAAAAATGGGTTTGAATGACTCGGATAATTTGACGGAATATTTGATTCAATTTTAGATTTTTTACCATCCAACCATCCGTATGTGTCATTTTTTTTTAGGATAATAAGAAAGAGGTACTGTATGGAAGTACGGAGTGAGGAGTAATGAGTAATGAGTAATGAGGGAGTAACTCCGTACTCATTACTCCGTACTTCTAAACGGCACTCCGTACTTCCATACAGTACCTCTTTCTTATTATCCTAAAAAAAAATGACACGTATGGGAATATTACTTTGCCTGTCTATTTTCATTGTGTTGTCCTCATTTAATTCGATTCATCTCGTGAATGGTTGGCCCCCTCAGTATTTTACCTTAAATCCAAAGTATAAAAGTCTTTTTAGGAGAGAAAAAGAGGTAGTTGACGTATTTTTTCTATATGATGAGGTAATAGTGAGGTGGTATATTAGATTTTCCTTTGGTTTTTAATTAGTTTTACTGCATAAAATTTTGAATAC
>JAYTMW010000542.1:0-1595 GCA_043728105.1 Saprospiraceae bacterium
TGAATAGGTGTAGGGTTTTCATATCCCTCAGTTCTCAGAGCCTTTAAGATTGGCTCAATGAGTTTTAACTCGTTGAAAGTCATTGAATTACATATTAAAAAAGCTGTTTAAATATTCTATTTTTATTTTTGATTGAAAGAATATCTCAGAAATAAAAAAATTTAAACAGATTCTAAAAAAATCTAATCTCAACTTAGTATGTCTGATGCAGCGGGTATCGGGCAATATTGCCTTTATTTAAAAAACAAGTAATGTGTTTTACTTGTATTGTGGTGCAAAGTTACAATAAATTTTTAATATGGTGGGATTTTTCTTTTGACCCCTCAGTATTTGAGTGTAAAATGGTTGGGAATTTCCCAAAATAACTATTTTGTAAAAAATAAAAATAATGACTATTCAGAATTTAGATATTGGAAAAATGAGCAATCTTGAATTGAAAGGTATGCTTCATGGTTTTATCGAAAAAGTAAAAAATAGAGAGCAATTGTTGCATATTTTAGAGGCTTTACAACGTTGTGCCGATGAAGATACCCTGTTTTGGAAAGAATATTCTGATGAACAAAGGGCAGAAATTGAACAAGCGATTGAGGAAAGTTACGACCCTGAAAATGGGGTTCCACATGAAGAAGTGATGGAAAAATACGCTAAATGGTTTAAAAAATGATTTGGTTGTATATTTGCTTTTAAATATTCTGTCAAACTCTAACCACTATGACGTTTTAAAAATTTAAGTTTCTCAATTTCAACTTAAATTCACTTTTTTCAAATCTGTCAATTTTTCAAACATGATATTTATATTATTAATAATGTTTTTTCTTTCGGGTCTAATGATAGTAATACCAACATTGGTTTATCTCTCAAAAATAAAGAACCCACGATATGAGTCTTACACTGATTTTGAAAAATTAATGTATGTTTTACTGTCAATTCTTGTATGTTCATCAAGTGTACTACTACCAATATTTTTGTTTTTATATTTTGCATTTAAAAATACTATAAATTAACCAAAAATCGTTGTTTTCAAAAAAGCAAAAGAAACACCAATCCTTCCTATCTTCACCAAAAAAAATGAAAGTACATGATATAGTCATAATAGGCGGCGGCCCCATCGGTTTAGCCTGTGGTTTGGCAGCAAAAAATGCGGGACTTTCTTACCTCATTTTGGAGAAAGGCACGCTTGTCAATTCGCTCTACAACTACCCTGCGAACATGACTTTTTTCTCCACTTCCGAGCGATTAGAAATTGGCAATATTCCCTTCGTTTCCAACAATGCAAAACCTACCCGCAACGAGGCTTTGGAATATTATCGTCGGGTGGCTGAATCTCAAAATCTTAATATTAAACTTTTTGAAACTGTATTAAATATTGAAAATCAAGAAGATACGCTTTCATTAGAGCAAAATACTGAGGGGTATGCTATCACGACAAACAAAGGGAAGTATGAGGCTAAGAACATTATTTTAGCTTCGGGTTTTTATGACATTCCAAATAAATTAAATATAAAAGGCGAGAATTTACCCAAAGTCACGCATTATTATAAAGAGCCACATTTCTATTTTAAACAAAAAGTAGTAGTGGTTGGGTCGAATAATTC
>JAYTMW010000543.1:0-4622 GCA_043728105.1 Saprospiraceae bacterium
CGAGCTTTTGTCAAATCCTCTTCGGTAATAATAGGTTTAATGAGGATGTGGCGACAATGAACAGAGTTGCCACGACGCTCCAATAATTGAAGGATGTGATAACCGTATTCCGATTCAAAAACCTGCGACATGCCTTTTTCCTCCAGTTTGAAAGCCTGTGCCTCAAACTCAGGCACGAATTTACCCCGCTTTGCCCAACCCAAATCACCACCTTCACGACCCGAGCCAGGGTCTTGAGAAAACTTTTTGGCTAAGGTTTCAAAAGGTTCTTTTCCACTCACAATTTGCTCACGCAAGCCTTCTAATTGCGCTTTTACCTTCGCTTTTTCTACATCATTAGGCTTGGGTTTATACACAATTTCTGAAATTTCTACCTCTTGATTGAAATAAGGCAAACTATCTTTTGGTATTTTATTGAAAAAATCACGCACCTCTGCGGGTGTAACCGTAGCATCTGCCATGATTGAACCACGCATTTTATCGCTCATGATTTGGTCACGCATATCCTCACGCATCTGCTCCTTGAGTTGTTGTGGTGTTTGACCATAATAGGCAATGAACTGCTCGGTGCTGTTGCCCATATAATCAAGGATTTTCTCAAAACGAGCGTTCAATTGCGTTTCAACCTCTTCATCTTTTGGAAAAATTGAGTCAATTTTAGCTTGATTCAACAAAAGCTTATTCACCAACATTTGGTCTAAAACCATACAGCGATAATTCTCAGGCATCCCTGGCTTTTGCTCTTTTGCGGCTGAAAATTGCTCTTCCACTTCGGAAAGTAAGAGATATTCATCGCCCACTTTTGCCACCACTTTGTCCATCAATTCCCTTTGAGCTAAGGTCAATTGGATAAAACTAAAAGTTAAAACAAATAATAAAAATATTCTTTTCATGTATAAAAATTTCTATAAAAACGAAAAATGGCGACCCCCTCAGTATTTTTATTTTTCAAGAGTCTTTTTTATCTAAAACGCTGTGAATCAATTACTTATAAATCTTAATATTATTTTTTTGTATCTCCAAATCATACATTTCTTGTTTTTTCTTTTCAATCAATTGTATTTTTCTTTGATGCAAAATATATTTAGACGCTTGTTCTTTTATGTAAGATAAAGGCGCAATTTCCTTTTGATTCATCACACCAAAAGCTTTGAAAAAATATTGAAAATCATCCGCTTTCATCGTTAATTCTTTGCCCGTTGATAGATTATCGGCAGCGAGCGTTCCTTTTGGCAACATGTTAACGATGTCATCCGCTCTGTGCCATGTCGAATCATTTAAGATAAAGAGCTTCGCATAATTTTTACTATAACGCTCCATTTTTACAAAATTATCACTCGCTTTCGGATTATTCCACCACTTTTGGAGGCTATCCGATTGTGGGAGTGACATTTTAGGTGTTTTTATAAAATAACAACGTACAATAGGTGTTTCTAATTGGTACTGTTCTTTATTTTTTTCGTAAAAACTACTCATTTCTGCATCGCTTATGATTGTGTCCAACCCACTTTTAGTCAATAGCTCCTCGTAGCTGCTCAAAATCAAAGATTCTCGATATTTTTTGAGTAAATCTTCAATGTTCAAATCCTTAGGAATATTGCGTTCCGCTTCTGCCATCAATAAATTGTCTCGTATCCAACGGTCAACATACGCATTCACGATTTGTAGACTGTCTTGCGGTGTAGCATTATCAGAAAACATACCTTCTAATTCGTTGGAATAAAGTGACTTGTTATAAACTGTTACCAAGAGTTTATTGCTGCCTGCGCTATCTCGAAAATTTTGCTTGCAAGCATTCATAAATACAATAACACAAGCAAACAAAATTGCTTTTTTAATATTGCCCATATTTACTGTTGTAAAAAACAAAACCATCAAATTCACCTCGGATGCAAGGTTTAAAAACATGCAAAGTTAACACCCCCCTCAGTATTTCACGTCTTTTTTAAAAAAAATCTGAAAAAACTAACACATGACAGTTATGTTTAATTAAAAAAATAAAAATTTGTTCTCGTAATAAAACTATCTAATGGCTTAAAAAAACAAGTATAATTAGTCATAAGTGCAAGGACAAAATTAAACACATAGGCACATAGGACACATAGTATAATGTATAAATCTTTAATAATCAACACTTTATACAACTCTATGTGCCCTATGTGCCTATGTGTTTAGTATCAAATAATTTTGTCTTGACACTTATTTTATTTAAACCAAAGGATTAATAGCCGAAGCCGCCAAGCTGCCAACCTCCAAACCCAAAAACCAACGCTGTCTATCCGCTTCTTGATTGGCATTTTTAGGCTCAGTTATTTTTGCACCATCGGCAATATAAATAACAGTCATCACTTCACGCATGGTTTGCGAATTGTTGCCAGGGGCAGCGTGAAGCGTCCAACCTGCATGAAAAGTAGCATCACCAGCCTTCATCGTCTCTGCCCGAGTGATTGGGTAGCCTTTTTCTTTCACCAAATTACCCAAAGCCGCTTCTGATTCATCCGAAATTGCCAAATTACCCATGAAACCCAACTCATGCGAGCCAGATGCAAAGGTTAACATACCCATCTCGACGGAAATATCCACCAAAGGCATCCACATCGTCACAGTATTATCAGTGTCAATAGGCCAGTAATATTGGTCTTGATGCCACGGCGTGTGACCGCCTCCCGCTTCCTTAAACAAGGCTTGGTCGTGATAAATACGCACTTGTTCAACACCCATCAAATCTGCCGCAATTTTCGCAAAACGCTTGGCGAGGGTATATCGGCGCACATTTTCATCCACTTCCCAAAGGTTCATAATTTGAAGAAAAGCCTTGCCGTAAGTATCTCGGTCTTCCATTTTTCGCTTTTCTGTATTATAATGTGCAGCCGCTTCAATAATGGCAGGGGCATAAGCAGCAGCCTCAGTTTCATCGAGGATACCCCTCAGTAAAATGTGTCCATTTTGCTTGAAATCTGATTGTTGATTTTTTGAAATGGGGTAATTTGAGTCGAGCGAAGGCAAAACAGTTGTCATAATGATTTCATTTAGATAAAATAAAAGGTGAAAAATTATCAGATTAAGAGGAAGGAAATTTTTATAAAAAAACATGTTAAGATAGTACCCCCTCAGTATTTTTCGTCAAAAGCATCAAAAATATGAATTTAAACGGCAATAACCTCTTCCAAAACTTGAATCTGCACTTCTTTAACCTCCTCCTCAACATGCTTATCCAAGTCCTTATACCAATCCAAATGCAAAGACCATTGTTCGCAACCGCCTTCCCACGGCGAAAGGCATTGCGTGTGTTCCCATACTTTTTTGCAGCTTGGGCATTGCCCACCTGTGTCAAATGTGTTCCACGCATGACCACATGAGCAACTCCAAAGGCTATCGGGTTTGGGTTCCCATTGGCATTTTGGACATTCTATTTTTATTTCTCTCATAACTATTTTTTTTCTGCAAAAATAGTGTTTTTATATTTTACTTTTAGTCTTCGTACATTCCGTTTTTTTCTATCTAAATTTGTGGCTATAAAATCAAATACAACCAAATTAAGTCATGCAAGAAGTCAAGCCATATCAGCCCAAAAATAAAATTCGCCTTGTCACCGCCGCTTCACTTTTCGACGGTCACGATGCGGCGATTAACATCATGCGGCGCATTTTGCAGTCGTCGGGTGCAGAGATTATTCATTTGGGACACAACCGCTCGGTGCAAGAAATTGTCAATACCGCCATTCAAGAAGACGTGCAGGGCATCGCCATCACGAGCTATCAAGGCGGTCATATTGAATTTTTTAAATACATGTATGACCTTCTAAATCAACGTGGTGCGTCACATATCCGCATTGTGGGCGGCGGCGGCGGCACTATTCTGCCTTCCGAAATTGAGGAACTTCACGCTTACGGTATCGCTCGTATATATGCGCCTGATGACGGTCGCACGATGGGATTGCAAGGCATGATTAATGATGTTTTAGAAAAATGTGATTTTCCGATTGGCGATAATTTGAATGGAGAAATTAAAAAATTAGATACGCAAAATCACGGGGCCATCGCTCGTTTAATTTCAGCCGTTGAGAATTATCCTGAACAAAATGAAGCGTGGTTAACACAACTCAAAACTCAAAACCCAAAACTCAAAACCCCAATCGTAGGCATTACGGGTACGGGCGGCGCAGGTAAATCAAGCCTTGTGGATGAGTTAGTGCGTCGTTTTTTAATGGATTTTGAGGATAAAACCATCGCCATTGTCTCCGTTGACCCTTCTAAACGCAAAACGGGCGGGGCTTTGTTGGGCGATAGGATTCGGATGAATGCCATCAATACCGACCGTGTTTTTATGCGCTCGCTCGCTACACGGCAGTCTAATTTGGCTTTATCAAAATATGTGCAATCTGCCGTGGATATACTGAGGGGGGCCAATTTTGATTTGATTATTTTAGAAACATCTGGGATAGGTCAATCCGACACTGAAATCATTGACCACTCGGACGTTTCGCTCTACGTGATGACCCCCGAATATGGGGCCGCCACGCAGCTTGAAAAAATAGACATGCTCGATTTTGCGGACGTTATCGCCATCAATAAATTCGATAAAAGAGGGGCTTTGGATGCCTTGCGAGATGTCAAAAAACA
>JAYTMW010000544.1:0-3847 GCA_043728105.1 Saprospiraceae bacterium
ATAAATAAAGTAACCATTTTCAATTCCAGTGGTACACTTTTAAAGAAAGCTAATAACCCAGAAAATGTATTGGATTTTAGCAAATATCCAAGTGGTTTATATTTTATCTCAATTGAAACTAATGAAGGCACGATTACAAAAAAAATAATTAAGTCATAAGAAATCAAACCGCTTCAATTCAGAAATATTAATATACTCTTACGAACTATAATTAAGCTAAAATACTGAGGGGGTTCAATAAAAAAAAATGTACAAAGAGCTTTTAGCCAAAAAGAAAAAAATAGCAGTGATTGGCTTAGGCTACGTCGGGCTACCTTTGGCTTTAGAGTTTGCAAAACATTTTAGCGTAATTGGTTTTGATATATCTGAAGAAAGAGTTGATTTGATGAGGCGGGGTATTGATCCTTCGAGTGAATTAAGAAAAAAGGCTTTTGAGGATACGGATATAGTTTTTACGACAGACCCAGAACTATTAAAAAATGCACATTTTTTCATTGTAGCTGTACCCACAGATATTGATGAACACAAAGTGCCAGATTTGCGTCCTTTGCTAAATGCTTCAAAAACAGTAGGTAACGCCATCAAAAAAGGCGACTATGTGGTGTTTGAATCCACAGTTTACCCAGGTTGTACAGAGGAAGATTGTTTGCCCGTTGTGGATGAATTGAGTGGTTTGACGGCAGGTAAAGATTATAAATTTGGTTATTCACCAGAGCGCATCAATCCGGGAGATAAGACCCGACCTTTGACATCTATTCTAAAAATAGTGTCGGGTTCAGATGCAGAGGCTTTAGCGGAAGTGTCTAAGGTTTATGGTCATATAATAACGGCTGGGATTTACGAGGCCCCCTCAGTAAAAGTGGCTGAGGCCGCAAAAGTCATTGAAAATACACAACGAGATCTGAATATTTCGTTGATGAATGAGTTGTCCATGATTTTTGACAGAATGGGCATTGATACCAAAGCCGTCATAGAAGCCGCAGGTACTAAATGGAATTTCATCAAACTATACCCTGGCTTAGTGGGTGGACATTGCATCGGGGTTGACCCTTACTATTTGTTACACAAAGCCCGTGAATTGGGTTATGAACCACAAGTGATTGCGGCAGGTCGTCGAGTGAATGATGAAATGCCGAAATGGATTGCGAAGAAATTGGTGCAACAGCTGATTCATAAGGGAAAAAATCTGAATCATTGCAAAGTGTTGGTGATGGGTGTCACCTTCAAAGAAAATGTAGCGGACATTCGGAATTCAAAAGTGATAGATTTGGTACGTGAGTTAATGGATTTCTCAATCAACGTTCACATTACGGATCCACACGCTTCACCCAGTGAAGTAGCCCACGAATACAAAATGAGTTTGGTTGATACACCTTCCACGGATTATGATGCAATAATTGTAACCGTTGGGCATGAGGAATATAAGGCATTTAATATCGCTTATTTTGAATCCATCGTCAAAGATGATTTGATATTGGTGGATTTGAAGGGGTTGTATCCAGATATTAAAGAACAAGCCGTTTATGCGAGTTTGTGAATACACCGATACATATTTACGCTATTCAATTTAACAAGTGGAATTGATTTATTGTATTTTACTCAAAAATGGAATTCGGCGATAAAGGTTAGATGCTGAGTTAAATACTCTTTTACTTTGCGAAGCATTTCTACGTCGGCTGATTGGTTCGTGGTCATGGTTGACTTTTTTTAAATGAATAAATGAGTTTGAATTCGTTGGTCAAATATCTGGATAGTATTATATTTTAATATATACAATGGCTATGCCAAAAAGTGAAAATGTTGACTTTCTTAGTACAATATAATGATTTAAAATAAATTATAAGAAAATCAAAAGTGTTTACATGTTTTTTCTAATTATAAACCATCTAAACATCCTAAAATAATAAGATAGATTTAATGCAAGATATCATAATTATTGGTGCTGGAATAGTTGGATTAGCAACAGCCTATAAACTTAAAAAAGCGAATCCTAATCTTAAAATCACTGTAGTTGAAAAGGAAAACGCCGTTGCACAACACCAAACGGGTCATAACAGTGGTGTAATACATTCTGGTATTTATTACAAAGCAGGTAGCTTAAAAGCAATAAACTGCCAGCAAGGTTATCAACAATTATTAGATTTTTGTAATGACTACGATATTAAATATGATTTGTGTGGTAAGGTAATTGTAGCTACTTCCGAAAATGAGAGAGGTAGTTTAGATAATATTTATAAACGTGGTATTGAGAACGGTTTGACGGGTATTAAAAAAATATCGAGCGAAGAGGTAAAGGAGATAGAGCCTCATGTAAGTTGTGTAGAAGGCGTTTGGGTGCCACAGACTGGTATTGTGGATTATAAAGATGTGTCGGTTAAATACGCCGAACTTTTTGTCAAAAATGGTGGTACATTACTTTTGGGTGAAAAAGTATTAAAGATACATTCGTCCAACAATGAAACGATTGTTGTCAGCAATAAGCAAGAAATCAAAACTAAAACGGTCGTTAATTGCAGCGGGTTATACTCCGATAAAGTAGCGAAATACACCAATAAAGACATTGATTTACAAATAATTCCTTTCAGAGGTGAATATTATGACCTTAAAAAAGAAAAGGAATATTTAGTGAAAAATTTGATTTATCCAGTACCCAATCCCGATTTCCCATTCTTAGGCGTTCATTTCACCCGCATGATTTACGGCGGCATAGAGGCGGGGCCTAATGCAGTTTTGGCTTTTAAAAGAGAAGGATACAGCCGTTGGGATATAAATCCACTTGAACTTTTAGAAACCTTAACTTTTTCTGGTTTTAGAAAAGTAGCCGTAAAATATTGGGATGAGGGATGGATGGAAATGAAACGGTCTTACTCTAAAAGACTTTTTGTAAAAGCACTTCAGACTTTAATTCCAGAGATACAATCCGAAGATGTTGTGAGAAGTAGTGCGGGTGTAAGAGCTCAAGCTTGTGACAGTGCAGGGAATCTTTTGGATGATTTTGCTATTTTTGAAAACGATAATATTATTAATGTGTGTAATGCGCCGTCACCAGCGGCTACTTCAAGTTTGGCCATTGGAAATCATATATCCAGTTTAATTTTAAAAAAGTTTTTATGAAGGTAAAATTTGCAATTGTTGGTTGTGGTAGAATTGCACAAAGGCACGCAGAGCATATTAATAACCAAGCGAATCTAACAGCTGTTTGTGATACAGTATTTGAAAAAGCCAAGGAATTAGGTGACAAATACGGTGCTAAATCTTTTTCTTCAATTGATGAAATGCTAAAATATGGGGATTTTGATGTCGTATCAATAGTCTCTCCCAATGGTTTACATGCAGAACATGCAATTAAATCTCTAAACGCAGGATTTCATGTGCTTTGCGAAAAACCTATGGCAATCAATGTCCATGACTGTGGAGATATGATTAAAGCCGCAGAAAAAAACAATAAGAGACTTTTTGCGATAAAACAAAACAGGTTTAATCCTCCAATTGATGCCGTAAAAAAAGTAATAGATGAGGGGAAATTAGGAAAAATATTCAGCATTCAATTAAGCTGCTTTTGGAATCGTAATGAAGACTATTACAAAAACTCTTGGAAAGGTACTAAAGATATGGATGGGGGGACGCTTTATACGCAATTCAGCCATTTTGTAGATTTACTGTATTGGATGATCGGGGACGTGAAAAAAGTTAATGCTTTTACTCGAAACTACGCTCATAAAGATATAATTGAATTTGAAGATACAGGGGTAGCCATTGTTGAATTTTATAACGGTGCAATAGGCACGATTAATTATACAGTTAATAGTTATGAAAAAAATATGGAAGGTTCACTCACAATTTTTGG
>JAYTMW010000545.1:0-2678 GCA_043728105.1 Saprospiraceae bacterium
AAGGTTAATAGATTGACTACACTGCCGTCTTCTGAGTAGTATAAAATTTCTCCACCCGCAATGTTTGCAGGAGGCTCATTCAAAAGGCGCATGATACTCAAAGAGGTTACCGATTTGCCCGAACCTGACTCGCCAACAATGCCTACTGTTTCGCCTCTGTGCAGCTTAAAACTGATGTCGTTAATTGCGGTAATTAAACCATCTTCGGTTTGAAAACGGACGGTTAAATTTTTGACTTCGAGTAGTATCTTTTTGTCTGTCATTTTGATGTAAACTAAGTCAATTTTGCTTCGTTGTCAATTAAAGGTTCCTCCAAAAGTTTTTCGATAGTTATATCTTCTTTATTTTTTTTGTATATATTTTTTACGAAATAATATTCAATACCTAAGGCAATAAACACGCCTATGGCTGAACCTAACATTATATCTTCTGGAAAATGAGCCACCAAATAAACCCTTGAAATACCGACTAAAATAGCTGTTATTAAAAGCATTATTTGCATTTTTTTCTGCCTGCGAAAATGCAAAGCTAAAACAGAATATAATGCAAAAGCCGACATTGTATGCCCAGACGGAAAACTGTTCATACCCCTCAGTATATAGTCATTTACAAGCGTTATCTGACCACTAACACCATGTTGTTCTAAAAAGGTAATGGGGCGAGGGTGAGAGAATATCAATTTTAAAATCATTGAAACAATCAATACACCTAAGCCTGTAACAATTACTTTAAGAATGGTTTTTCTATCGTTTTTATACCAAAACCAAAAGGCTAAAATCAAATATGCGAACTCTTCTCCAAGCCTTGTGATAAACAGAAAAATATTGTTTAAGACAGTCGTTCGGTGATGACTGAAAAAGAATAAAGCATCGGTTTGATAGTATGAAATTTGATAAATTAGGAGTGTTATAAAAAACAGAAGGTATAGAGCAAAATAGCTCTTATTTTTTTCAATAATAGACAGCATAATTTTATTGTTAATTGTTTCTTTTCGAATTGTATTTTTAATTAAAAATTTAGTCTGTTTTAATGCCGATTTTATATTGAGAAAAAGGTTTTCTTATAAAACTTTAAGGTGCAGCGCACCGCAATATTTGTAGCAAAATTTACGAAAAAATTTCCGAAAGGTGCAGCGCACTGTAATATTTGTAACAAATATACAGAAAGGCAGACAAATATTACGGTGCGCTGCACCTTTGGAAAACTAACTTTGCTTTTCTGCTACAAATATTGGGGTGCGCTGCACCTTAAAGTTTTACAAGAAAACCGTTTATTGAGAAATTAATTGGATACCCCCTCAGTATTTTCACTTTTTTTTACATTCTGGTAACTTCGGAAATCTTAATTTGCTATTAATTCACAGAGTATTATTCAATTCCAATGGGTTTTAACCCATTGTTTTAGTGGCACAACGGGTTGAAACCCGTTGGATTATTATCCCCACAATGAGATTTCCGAAGTTACCAGTACATTTTAAAACAAAAAAACACACTATTTATTTATTGTGAATTACTCAATATTTATGTTTATTTCTTAAATCGTAAATATAGCTTTTTGGGGTTAATATCACTTAATAGTTTCTTGAAATCAAAGTTAATCATTTTAAAATCATTGACAGCCCGATACGTCAATATCAGTGCTATTGGCAACTCTATTAACAAAGGAATCCATGCGGCGGCAATATAAGAGATGTCATGTGTATCTTTCAAATTTTTACAAAAAATAATGCCGACCATGTAAATCATAAAAAAGACAATAGCGACTAAAATGGGCATACCAAATCCACCTTTTTGTATGATGGCACCCATGGGCGCACCTATGAAAAGGAAAACCAAACAAATGAGGGCATAACTATATTTCATATTCATTTCGTACAAAAATCTGCCTTGACTATCCCGCATGGAACGCATTTGTGTCAAAGCCGATTGAATGGCCGTCATGGCATTTTCCGCTTTGCTGTTAGCCGTTGTCATAACCGCAACTAACTCATAAGGCTTCATTTTTTTGTCTAAATCATAGAAATTAAGCGGCAGACTTTTGATAGATGTATCTTTCTTTATTATTTTTATGGCAATGGCTGCGGCAATGCCTTTTTTTTCATAAGGCGTACCCGCTAATCGAGCTCGACTCATAGAATCCATTTTCAACTGGATGTCAGATTTGTTTGGGGTTGTCTTTTCAATTTTATCAGTTACTTTTATTGGACTGATATTTAAGTTTGGCTTTGATGTAGAATCAGATTTTATGACACTCTGAACCGAATCTTTTTTAGTGTAATTTGAGTTTTTTAAGGGCGTAAAAATCTCACTCACGTTGCGTGCCATATCAGCTTTTATGTTGGGTTCGGTGCGCCCAACTGAGTCCACGGCTCGCAACAATTCATAAGAGTTTTTCATTTTTTGATGTCCACCAAATGCACCTTCACCCGTCTTTTTTTTGTCAAATTGACTCAAATCGAAGACTTTTTGCCATGATTTGAATTTGATACGCACAAAAGGATAATTTTTATTCTGAACACTGGAAGACGATGTGGTCTCTTGAAATTGCATGCCTTCGAAGAGGTTCATCACAATAAATTGACCATCCATAGTGGTGAACATTTCGCCTTTTTTTGACTGAGATTGATTGATTTGATTGGTATTGTATCGTTTATTGCTGTAAATCATGACATTTTCTAA
>JAYTMW010000546.1:0-11754 GCA_043728105.1 Saprospiraceae bacterium
GCGGTAATATCTACATTGGTTGTAGAGACATCGTAGCCCCAAACTTTGGTCGAATTATCCACCCTTATTCCCTTTTTATCCTTCAACTCCATTACGGCAAGCTCTGTTATTGATTTTTCAACCCTCTCTTTTAACATACTTTTTGCCCTTGAAAAATCTCGAATCGCCGCCGCATCCTGTAAGCGTTTCACCATCGGTCGCAACCCTTCCGTCAAGGCAATGCCACATGGAGTTTCTATTTTTGAACCTTTCACGGCAAGTTTTCCGTCCTGCGTTTTCAGAACGGTTGCCATGATATTTGTCATAAAAAAACAGGTATATTTTGAAGCCACTTCATTCAAAAGGTCGGCAGCTGAGGCGGATTGATTTTCATACCAAGATTGATAAATTTGAGATGTCGTATCCGTCAAACCCACAAAATCGTTGAAATACATTTGACGAATATAAGGGTGCATTTTTTGATATTCATTGACCGCAGCCGTGCGCAATTGGTTGTTCAAACCCATCCGATTACTCACATGCACCACCAAATTGGTGTTAAAATTTAGAATCAATTCATCAAATTCTCGTTTATATTTCTGTGGATTTGACAAAATCTCAAGCGTTTTGCCTTCATCCAAGTTCATTTTGAAGTCGGAAGGCACATAAGTAACCTGCATCGCACGAGGTATGCTACTGGTGCCAGATAAGTCTTCTCCGCCTAAAATTTTATAGCCTAATACGCCCGCCACGCACAACAAGACCATCAGCAAAAGTTTCTTTCCTGTGCTGACACCACTATCAGGGGCATCGGGCATTTTTCCTCTTACTTCGCTCATTTTATATTTTTTTAATTTTCATTAAACACGTTCAAATATCATTTTTCATTAACATGCAAATTATAGTTGAACAAATCTATAAGACTGTAAAAATATAAATAAATGTGGAAATATAAGATTAATCGAGCAAATTGACATTTGATTAGAAACTGTTTTTCAGATGCTGTAAAAAAATTATTTACTCGACTGAATGGGCACAATGTGGGATTTAAACTTGAATGCTTGTTTTATAAAAAAACGCCTTTCTGAATTGAGAAAGACGTTTTTTTTAGAAAATACTGAGGGGTGCGTTTATCAGGGCAACTCCTTCAAAACATCCTTCAAACTATCTTGCCAATGTGGTATGTCTAAACCAAAAACGCTGCGTATTTTAGCTTTATTCAACACACTAAATGGCGGTCGTGCGGCAGGCGTAGGATACTGCACCGACTCAATCGGACGCACCTTGCACTCAATGCTGCGAATATCGAAAATGGCTTTTGTAAAATCAAACCAACTTGTCACACCTTCGTTGCTGTAATGATAGACACCATTTACTGTATCCATCATAACTTCTTGATTTTCAACCTTTTGTGCAATATTTAAAATAGCTCTTGCCAAATCACGAGCGTTGGTGGGTGTGCCAATTTGGTCAAAAACGACATTCAGTTCGGGGCGTTCTTTGCCCAAACGGAGCATCGTTTTCACGAAATTATGTCCATATACACCATACACCCACGAGGTGCGCATGACCAATGTATGCTTACAAAATTTCAAAGCCGCCAAATCACCCCGCAATTTTGTCTTGGCATAAACACCTTTCGGGCTCACTTTATCACCTTCTTTAAACGGTGTGTTCTGATTGTTGTGATAGACATAATCCGTTGAGATGTGAATCATCGTTGCGCCCGTGGCTTCACACGCTTTTGCAAGGTTGCGTGCGCCATTCACGTTGATGCGGGTCGCCAATTTTACGTCCGTTTCCGCTTTATCAACCGCCGTGTAGGCTGCGCAATTGATGACGTAATTGGGTTTATTTTTATTGAAAAAATTCAAAACCGCTTTGGGTTTCGTGATGTCCAAATCAGCTACATCGGTGTAGATGAAACGAAACATGGGATGCGTGAAGGCTAAAAATCGGAACTCGTTGCCCAATTGCCCTTGTGCGCCTGTGATGAGTATCGTTGGTTTTTGATCCATTTTTTATCGAAATACTGAGGGGGTGTTTTGTTTAATTAAAAAATAAGAATTAAGAAATTAAATATAAAAACCCGTTTACCAACAGGTAGGTTAAAAAAAAACTTGTAAGTTGTTGGTAATCAATGATTTATGATTGGAAAATCTTCGTAATTGTTGATAAATTCCGTAAAATCTACGTTGGAACAATAGACTTTATTGTTTTTGAAAATGAGGTTTAATAGAATATATTTTCCAGCTTGTGAACCGAATTTATTTTCTAAATATAGATCGTTAAGTTTTCGACGAGGAATAATCAAACAATCAGACCAATGATTTTTTTTTCGCAGAACAAACACAAAATACAATTCTGGATCAACAAGATTATCTATCTGATTTAGGGGTAGATTAAATCGTGCGCTAAATCCACTATTATTGTTTGTAACGGTTGCCGTTTTTACTTGCACTCTAAAAAAAATACCTTGTTTATCTTCAACTACAAACAAGTCGTCACCCACATCCACTTCTGGTGTTGCTACGTTCCATCCTCTTGCTAAAAACTCTGACATAACAAGTAGTTGTCCTGCTTTACCGAGATAAAGGTTCTGCCTTTTGCTCATAATTATTTTCTATTACGTATGTTACTTTATTTTTGTACAAAAACTCGATTGTTTTTATAATTTTTAAATCTTCATCTTTCGCAAATCCTACTAAGGCTGGATATACATATTTTTCGAGTTGAGGATGATACTCTGCAAAATTTGTGCGCATATCATATTGCACAAAAATTCGCTTTGCAGGTTGTGCATCTTTATATGACTGCTTTATTTCTTCATAGTCCCTAAGATGTAATTCAAAAATCATCCCGTTACCTTGAATACCATAATTTATCCTAATTTTTTCCATAGCCTAAATTTTTTATCAAAGTTAAGCAAAACCAGTTAATAAAACCTAAAATGTGACCCAAAACGTGGGTTTACAGTGTCTTTTTCAGAAAGAAGAGCCTTTGAAAGGTCTATTTTCCAATCAATTTTTAAGGAAGAGTCATCAAAAGCCAAGCCTTGTTCGTGGTCTTTTGAATAGAAGTTATCGCATTTATAAGCAAATTCGGCATTTTCCGAAATCACCACAAAACCGTGCGCAAAACCCCGTGGCACAAAGAGTTGACGCTTGTTTTCTGCGCTCAATTCGATGGTAAAATGCTTGCCATAAGTCGGCGAACCTTCACGAATGTCAACTACGACATCCAAAACTGCACCTTCAATAACACGCACCAATTTGGCTTGCGCAAAAGCACCCACTTGATAATGCAACCCTCGCAACACGCCAAAAGACGAGCGGCTTTGATTGTCTTGAACAAATACGTTGTTGATACCACCTTGACGGAACATGTCGTAATTATAGCTTTCGTAAAAATAGCCACGTGCGTCGCCCCAAACTTTGGGCTCAAAAATTGTTAGACCGGGAATACCCGTTTCGAGAAAAGGCATAGTAAAAAATAGATTTTAGATTTTAGATATGAGTATTTAGATTTGATAAAATGCTTATAATCAATCTTTTATACTTTTTAAATATGCTAAAATGTAGTTAAGTGTTAAAATTATAAAAAATACTGAGGGGGGCAATTTAGGTGCAAAGTTAACCTTAAAAGCAACAAGAATCTTACCGTGAATACCTTAAAATTCATATAACAATGATAACTCACACTAAGCCTCTTGAACTCATCGCCCACACATTATACAATATTTGAAAACCAATGAAACCCAAAGTAAAAAGGTTCATCATGCCGTCGCTACCCGTGAGCAAAAGAAGTACGCCTACCACACACATACCTATCGCATACCAACCTACTTTTTGTCTCAAATCAGGTCTTTGAATTGAAAAATATTTAGTCGCAGGAAGCAAAATACCCGCCGCCACGATAGCCAAAATCGTAAAAAAGCTCACATTTGTTACAATAAAAGCTACAATTGAGCCTAAAATGGTTAATAAACCCAAACCCGCAATCCAAGCAGCTTTGCGTTCATCATCCGTGAGCGCATGACGAGCCACGGGGTCGAGATAGAGTGCAAGATTGAAAAGTGGCTCGGTAATCCAAGTCATATAAACGAGGAAAACGACACCATATAGTACATACAAAAGCGCAGGATATTGTTCAGAATAATGACCCAAAACCTGTTGCAAAAAGAAAATACCTACAATCAAAATCCACTGATTTTGACTTGTTTTGTTCGACATCCAAAACACCCAATAAAGGAAATAACGGTAAAAAGGATTCTTAGATTTCAAGGCTTCGAGCATACCCGTGCGAGCATGTTCGAGCGTCGGATTCAAGCGCAAAGCCTCCGCAAAATGGTGTTTTGCACCTTGATGATCGCCCGCTTCGAGCTTCGCCCAACCCACATTGGCGTGTGAAAAAGCACTATTGGGGTTGGCTTGCATGGTATCATAAGCCGCATTTTGCATGTCGTCTTTGCGTCCCAATTTGGTCAAAGCCATTGTGCGAGCGTTGAGGCAATCTTCATTTTCGGGGTCAAGTGTCAAACCACGTTCTGTCAAATACAAAGCCGCTTCAAACTCTTTTTTCTGAATTAAAAGGCTCGCTAACGCTCCGTAATACGTAGATACTGAGGGGTCGAGTCTTATCGCTTCTTTAAAATGCTCTTCGGCTTCCTTGGTTTTGCCCAAAGCATTTTGTGACAAACCAACCAAATAGTGCGCAAAAGAATAGCTCGGTGCCGCACCCAAAAGCATTTTCGAGGCTTCCAGAGAACGGTCAAACTCCCGTGAGTTGTAGTAACACATCGAGAGCATTTCTAAAACATCGGGGTTGTTAGGGTCAAGCGCAAGGGCTTGTTTGAGTTCAGAAAGGGCATTATCGTAGCGTCCGATATTGAAAAGATGCTGGGCTCGCTCGATGTGTATTTTTATTTGTTCCAAATTTTTTTAGTTGATAGATGAGCGTGGATAAAACACCGAGGGCAAGGATTGTGTGCCTTTTGGTATGTTTTTCATGGGAGCAAAGATAGTGAAAATAGGTTTTATTTAGTGGTTTTATCTTTTTAGGATATGGGCTTGGCATTTTCTTTAATTGTTCGGTTTAAAAAATGACTCGTTTGATGTTTTTACTTGAAAATACTGAGGGGGTGCTTGAAAATTTTTTATAAAAATCAAGTGTGATTTTACTTCTAAATCTTGTATTTTGAAGTTTAAATATATCTTGAAAAATAATAAAATTATAGTTATTAAACCTTGTTGTTTTTTATTCGTTTAAATGTTTTGCCTCCACAATTTGTATTTATTTTTGTATTATTTAATATTAAACTCAAATCTTTAATTATGCAACTTAAAACTCTATTTTTAGTCTCCGTACTAATGCTTTTCTATTCAGCCTCCGAAGCTCAAATTGGTTTTGGTCATAAAAAAATCGGCGGTAATGCTGCCTTAAATTATAATTATTTAAGCGAAAACCACTTCTTCAATCCGACCCAACTAAGTAACTACTCCGCTACATTAAACCCTATTATCGGAACATTTACTGGTAAGAAAACACTTTTTACCATTCAGCCTAATGCTCAATATACGGTAACGCCTGAAAATAGAAGCCAAAATTATTATGGTATAACAAATTCAAGTTTAGGTCTTAATGTTTCGTTGAGACATTATCTGAACCCCGATGCAAAATGGAAATTTTATGGCGAAATTATGGGCGGTGTTTTTGATAAAACCATAGCGGATAATTCTGGTAACAGTATTAACAATAATACTAAGAATATTGGTGTGCTGCTCGGCGCAAATAAATTTCTAAACAACTCGTTGGCATTAAATTTTCAGATGGGTTGCAATTTTTTATTTTTTCAAGAAAGATTCTATGATAATCGTTCAACAGGCAACTATTTTTTGAATCTGAATTTAGAAAATTTTGTTAATACCGATACAAAGGATACAGACTCCATGTTGATTGCAAAAGGTAGAAAAACAATTGATGGCAATCTCAATTTTGGCTATTATGTTTATGAGGAGTCAACAACACTGGTTGGTAGTCTTGATGTAAAATATGGTCAGTTAATCACCTCACGATTAATGGTTGGTGGTGCTTTGGGCTTGTATAACGAGGCGGTGGCTTTTGGCGATAGAAAAATTGATATTCAAGTATTCACTCGTTATTATATTCCAATGACTAAAAAGCTATTTTTCTATCCGCAAATAAAAGTGTTATATGGGCGACCTGAATTTATTGTTTCAAGATTCAGTTCACGTTTCTCTCGTAGTAGCATTTATCTCGAAGGTTCGTTGGGGCTTAATTATTTTATTAAGAAAAATGTGGCACTTGAAGTGGATTTAATCAGGTTTTCCTATACAGATAACGACTATACTAATTTAAGGGCTGGCGCAAATGTAGGATTAAGATATTTTTTGAAATAGAAAATTAATTATTTGTACTGTTTAGGTTTGCTAATAGCTGTTAATTTTATTAAAAACTGATTTTTGAATCAAAAAAAAGACAAAATACTGAGGGGGTGTCTTTCTAATTTTTGAATAGTCATTCCCCTTACGTATTCGCATCCACACACTCACGAAGTCTCTTTAAAAGCCAAATCCATAAATTTATTAGGCTTCAAATAAATGACATCATTTTGAAAATCTAAAATGGTATTGAACCGTTTTAAGGCATCATTACCCATCAAATTTATGGAAAAACCTGTTGGATTTTTGCTGTCTAACAGGGTGGTTGGAATATTTGAAAGAGGATAATTATACACTTTTAGCATGGGCAAATTGACTTGCTTATTTTCATAAACATTGCCTCTTGGGTCTTTAAATTTCACTGTTTTAATGACAGGAATATCCGTTGGAAAATGTTGATTCACTGTCCAAAGGCTGTCTAAAATCAAGGCTTTATCTGAGCCTGTATCCAAGATAAAATCGCCTACGTATTGTTTGTTTTTTATCTCCAAAACACCTTTGATGCAAGGGAAAGAACGGATAAATTGGAGCTTCGATTTTGTGTATGCGTTCAGGTTTTTAGGGCATTTTGGATGCACAATTATCAGCCCTTTTTCGTAGTCAATTTCTACTGTTTTTCCTTCAAAAACATTGCCGCCAAACCGTCCGTCCATTTCACGTGCGGTGAATCCTGTGGCTACAAATTCAGGATTATCCCAAGTCATATTGCCCATTTGCACTTTGGATACCTTTTCCATATCGTTGTAGTTCGGCTTGTTTTTTCCTTCTAAAACGCCTGTTTGGTGGGCTAAAAGCCTTGTTTTTTGAAGAATTGCGTCTCTTGTCAAGCGAAAACCGAATGATCCTAAGTCAAAATGTAGATTTAAAGTATCTCGATTGTTGAAAATAGATTTCACATGAATCGCATTATAAGCTGTCAAAATAAACGGAATGGTATCGGGCGTACTTTTGATTTTACTCAATTTTTTATCCACCGAAATCGCACTTTCCACACGTGTGTAACAACTATCTTTTCCATTCAACAAGATGATAAAATTGAATTTTGTGCCTGGTTTTACCTTGATTTTTATGGAGTCAATATCCGTATAAAAAGTCACCCATTTTGTTTGGCGAGTCCTATCGGCGGTGTAAACATCGGGCTTGACTTTGGGCGAAAGCGACCACGCATTTTTATCCAAATAACCACCGTCATTGATAGCGACTGCCGTTGATGTGGCTTTGATTATGGGGAGTTTTGTTTGAGCGTTTATGGGTGTGATGTATAGGGTGATGAGGGTGATTAGTTGGTGGAGTGGTTTCATTTTTTTCATTTTTTTCATTTTTTTGGTTTAGTATTGAGAGGAATACTGAGGGGTAAGGGAAATAATGCTTAACCAAATGAAACAATAATTTACATAACACTAAGTCGCTTAATTTCAATCTCTATAGCTTTAAGTACTTCTTTATTTGCGATTTCTCCTTCTAAACTAAAAATGATAAAAACTTTGCCACCATACTCCTCTTCAAAATCTTGAAAACTTGCGTTCATTCTATCTGAAACCGAATAATTACCAAAGTTGGATTTTGCTGTAACTGGTTTGATTTGGATACCGAATGCTTTTTCATCGACATATCCAAGATAGTCAATATCACCTGCATGGTCAAGTTCTGACGGGCTTTCTTCAAATTTTATGGAAGTGAAGTGCTTTGCCAATCCATTATTTACTACTGATTTTTCTCTTACATATCCATCAAAGGTTCTGTTAATAGTTAAATTGCGAATATAGTCTATACAATCTTGTAATGTCAAACCATTAAAAGCTTCTTGCCATTCTGGAATAACTA
This sequence comes from Saprospiraceae bacterium, assembly GCA_043728105.1. Classification (GTDB taxonomy): domain Bacteria; phylum Bacteroidota; class Bacteroidia; order Chitinophagales; family Saprospiraceae; genus JAAFJT01. The sequence goes on from JAYTMW010000546.1 coordinate 8,265, forward strand.
CTTCTGTAATTTTTGCATGTAGTCTGTTGCCAAGTTCATCTAAACTTTCTTCGGTAACCTTGAAAGCATTCTTACCATCTGTAAAAGCGTGCTCAAAATACCATTTTTCCCACTCTTCAATCGTAGAAGGTTGACAATCTCTTATAAGTGCCATAACTGCACCTACCTTGTTTGGTCTTGAAAGTTGATAGGTTTGACAGGCATAGTTCAAAACCTTCTCTTTTTTACCGAATTCTTTTGAATATTTTTTCATCATGGGATATAATTACCATTGTTACGCACTGCATTCGCACGATTATATCTATCAACAAATCTTGCAGCAATTTCACGTTCTACATCTGTTGTTATTAAAAAAACTCCATCTTTACACGTCCCAATAGGCTTATTATGGTTAATAACCATTTGTTAATCCAATTTCTAACATTATCATTATTTGTACCTTGAGGAGGCTCACCTATTCCCGTGGCGATTGACTCAATCTTTACAGCATTTTGTATTCCTACCGCATTCAAAGTAAGAAAACTCCAAATTGCATTTTGTTCCGTAGTCATAATTAGTTTTTAAGTTTAAAAGTCAAATAATGTTAATTCTAATTTTGATTTTTTTGCAAAAGGTATTGCGCTTTCCTCTGGTTTAATATCTTGATAATAGACTTTAATTTTATCTTCTACTTTCTGTAAGTTTTTTACATAGGATAATTTTATTTCCGTTTCTTGATTTGTCATTATTTGCATATTCAGATGCTCATTAAAATATTTAAAGTCATCTTTAGAAAGGTCTGCATTTCTATCTAAAAGGAATTTTTTATGATTTTCAATTCTTTTCTTAATTGAGCTATTATAGAAATCAATAGGTGTATTTTCAATATTTTCTTGAATTATATCTAAAAACATACTATCAATTTCAACGCCTATGCTATTTCGTTGTGAAGCAATAGCTGCGATAGTTGTAGTTCCTGTACCTAAGAATGGATCTAAAACAGTATCTCCTTTCAACGAATACATATTTATCAATCTAAAAGGTAATTCAAAAGGATAAGCGGCACTTCTTTTTCTTGTTTCAGAATTATCTATTTTTTGTTTAGTACCTTTTAAATCCCATAAATCGGAAAACCAAACATTTCTTTCTTCCCAAAAAAATGAACTCTCTTTTCTCCTTAACTTTTCATCATCGTTTTTGAATTGTCTTTTCCCTCCTTTTCTAAAAATTAATATCCATTCATGCTCCAATGTGACATATGCACCTGAAGGTAACATGCCTGAACCCATAAATTTATTAGGTGCATTGGTTTGTTTATGCCAAATAATATTAGGCAAGTTGGATAAACCCAATTTTAGAAAAGCTGATATTATTCTTGAATGATTTGGATATAGAGCAAATTCTCCGTTTATAGTGCGTGTTGCATCACCTATGTTGATACAAGCGAATCCTCCTGGTATTAAAACTCGCTCAACTTCTGCCCAAATCTTATCAAGTTCAATGTGCATGAGTTCAAAAGCTAAAGAACCATTACATTTGTCTAAGGCTTTCTTAATCTCTGAATTTTGTTTTGACATAATATTATCCCACATTTCAATCATGGGATAAGGCGGAGATGTCACAACAAGCTCAATTGAGTTGTCTTTAATTTGATGCATACTTTGTGCAGCACCAATAACTATTTCATGTATCGTAGTATCCATAAAGGCAAATATAAACATCTTAAAAGCAATCCTATAAAAGAAATGGCTTTTATTATTGAAAAAAATACCCCAAAATACTGAGGGGCCTCCCCCACCTCACTTCTTAATCTTCAAATACCGCAAAACATCATCATACAACCCACTTTCATTGGCATAAAGCGCATGGTTTTTAGCCGTTGCAAACCACTCTTTTGTAGAAGGGCGATGACGAGTAATAGCATTTTTCAAATCGGATTGAGCAACAGGAATCACCTTACCTTGGCGCATGGATTCAGGTAATTTGGCTTCAATGGCAATGTCAATCACCGCTTTGAGGTCGGCACCTGAATAGTCTTCGGTGAGTTTCACCAATTCGGGAATTTTAACGCCCTCCGTAGGCACGGGTGTCAAGTGGATTTTGAAAATTTCTTCACGGGCTTCCGCATCGGGTGGGGCGACGAAAATAATCCTATCGAAACGACCGGGGCGACGGAAGGCCGTGTCCAAAAACCACGGCGTGTTGGTAGCTGCCAAGATTAAAATGCCTTCGTTAGAGTATTTTACACCATCTAATTCATCCAAAAATTGATTGATGATGAAGCGAGAACTCGTCTGACGCAAATCTGAACGATTTGCTCCGAGGGCATCCACCTCGTCAAAAAACAAGACGCAAGGTTGGCTCACACGGGCTTGTTGGAAAATGTCATGCAGGTTTTTTTCAGAATTACCCACCCACATATCCAACACATCGCTGATGCCTACGTTGATAAAAGCGGCGTTGATTTCGCCCGCCGTGGCACGTGCCAAAAGTGTTTTACCACAACCGGGAGGGCCATAAAGCATCACGCCACCGCCCGCTTTTTTGCCAAAAGCCTTATAAATGTCAGGATTTTTAAGCGGTTGAATGATTTTGAGCGAAATTTCTTCTTTCATTTTCATCATGCCGCCTACGTCTTCAAACTTCACTTTTGGTTTTTCTAAAGTCTCGAACAAACCGTCAAAACCGTCGCTGCCGTCAAAATCAAAATCGTTGGCAATAGCGGTGCCGCTTTCGTGAATAGCATCCGAGATGTCATCTTCCAAAGCGGGGTCGTATATTTGTGAGTCTAATTCGATGGCATTATTGAAAAATTCGTAGGCACTTTTAGGGTCTTTGCGCTGCAATGCGATGCGTGAGAGCAACATATTGACTTGCGGGAGTTTGAAATTAGCGGCTAACATTTCCTCTGCCACGAGTTCCGCTTGCGTATATTTTTCGTTGTAAAAAAAGGCTTGCGCCAAACCTAATTTCACATCCAAATCGCCTTTGCTGAGTTGCAAGGCTTCTTTAAATTCTATTTCTGATTCTAAAAATAGTCCGTTTTCAAGCAATGCCTGAGCGAGTAATTTTCTTAAAGAAGCATTTTCGGGTGATTGAGCGAGTGCTTCACGAAGGTTTTTTATTAATACACTTTCCATATATAAGTCGTTGATTATTAATACTTTATGTAGAATAAAGACAAAGAAAACGACTTGACACCCCAAGTGTCAAGTCGTTCTTTTGCTTAGAGAAATTGATTTAATACTACTTTTTTTTATCTGAATCTTTTTTTATTTTTAGAATAGAAGATACATCTTCATTCAAAAAATTAGCTATTTGCTCAACTGTTAATTGTGCTTCGAGCATTTTCAAGACGGCATTTTTCTTTTCGACGAGTCGCTTAGTGTCTTCAATCGCTTTTTGCTTTTCGATACCTTTTTCAATACCTTTTTCCATGCCTTTTTCGATACCTTTTTCGATACCTTTTTCCATGCCCATTTCGTAAAGAGCATCTTCTTCGATTGTATAT
>JAYTMW010000547.1:0-4872 GCA_043728105.1 Saprospiraceae bacterium
AGATTGCTTCGTCGTGCCTCCTCGCAAAGACACATTAATTTGAAGTTTTAGATTTGTGGGTAATGGACAGAGTACATAACTCTACACCCCCTCAGTATTTTACCCTTTTTTCCACATATTTATTTTTTAAGAAAATATTAACGATAGTGTAAATTATGCGAGGATTCGTCGTATAAATCCTTGTACTCGTCGGAAGGGGTGAATTAATTTCCCAAACAGTTGTTTTATCTGCATACTCGATCAAGTATATTTCTTTAAACTTTTCTTTTTCTTAAAAATTTTAAATCATTGATAGTCAATCTTTTATGATGATGAAAGTAGATACTTAGTGTCACACGCCTCCTTACTACCCCCTCAGTATTTTGACCGAATTGAGAACATTATTTTGAAAAACAATACTTTAATTTTCATTTAAAACAATTTCCTAATGGAACAAATTCTTCCTTATTTATGGATTCCAATAGTCATTCTATTGGCTGTCATGTATCGTTTTGTCTTTCAACTTTTGGGTATCGTTATTGTGCCAGAAGACAAAATTGGTCTCGTTACTAAAAAATTCGTCCTATTTGGTGACAAGCGAGAACTGCCTGCGGGTCGCATCATTGCCGTTGAGGGCGAAGCAGGTTATCAAGCCCAACCACTGCCTCCTGGTATCCACTTTTGGAAATGGTTGTGGCAATTTGAAATTACGTTACAACCACTGATGGTTATTCCATCGGGTCAAATTGGTCTTATTGTGGCAAAAGACGGGGCTGAACTACCCAAAGGGCGCATTTTAGCACAATCTGTCAATTCTGATTCATTTCAAGATGCTGAAATGTTCTTTAAAAATGGCGGTCAAAAAGGTCGTCAAGCGGCTCTGATTATGGCGGGTACGTATCGAATAAATACATTTTTATTTGAAGTTTCGATTGCCGAAATGACGCAAATCGAAGAAAATAAAGTCGGTATCATCACTGTAATGGACGGTGAGCCTTTGGATAATGGTCAAATTGCGGGTATGGACATTGTGGGGCATAATAATTTTCAAGATGCCGATGTATTTTTGAAAAACGGTGGTCGCCGTGGTTTGCAACAACAAATTGTCCTTGCGGGTATGTACACCTTCAATCCATGGTTTGTTCAAGTGGAACAAGTGGATATGGTGTCCATTCCAATTGGTAACGTGGGTGTCGTCAACTCATTCGTGGGGCCTGACGGTAAAGATGTGAGTGGTGAAGATTTTAAACACGGCAATATTGTGTCAAAAGGGCACAAAGGCGTTTGGGCGGAACCACTTGGGCCAGGCAAATATCCTCTGAATCCTTACATTATGAAAGTGGAAATTGTGCCAACGACCAATCTCGTACTCAACTGGGCAACTGCCCGCAACGAAAGTCACAACCTCGATCGTCATTTATCAACCATAACAGTGCGCTCGAAAGACGGTTTCCCTTTCAATTTGGATGTGTCTCAAATCATTCACATTCCGAATTATGAAGCACCGAAAGTAATTGCACGATTTGGCACAATGATGAACCTCGTAAGTCAAGTTTTGGAGCCGACTATTGGCAACTATTTCCGTAACTCGGCACAAACAGCGGATGTTATTTCGTTCCTCACGCAACGTAAAGAGCGTCAAGACTCCGCCAAACAACACATTAGCACAGTTTTAGAACAATATAACGTAAATGGTGTGGATACCTTGATTGGTGACATCGTGCCGCCCGAATCTTTGATGAAAACACTAACCGATCGTAAGCTCGCCGAAGAGCAAAAGGTCACGTATGAGACGCAACGCATGGCGCAAGAAACCCGCCAAACGCTCGAAAAAGAAACCGCCGTGGCAGACATGCAAAAGCAAATCGTAGAAGCCCAACAAGGTGTTCAGATTGCGGAACGCATAGCCGATGCAGCTGTCAAAAAAGCGAATGGTGAAGCGGCAGGTGTGAAAGTGCAAGCCGAAGCGGAGTCACAAAGGGTAAAATTAATCGCCCAAGCGGAATCTGAAAGGTTGCGTTTAATGGGTAATGCCGAAGCGGAACGAACACGTGCAACGGGTGATGCCGAAGCGGCGAAAATTCTTGCCATTGGTAAATCGAATGCTCAGGCGTATGAAGAGCAAGTAAAAGCCATTGGAGGCGAAGGTTTTGTAAAAATGAAAGTCGCTGAAATCATTGGTGAAAAAGGTGTGAAAATTATCCCTGATGTCTTGATTGCAGGCGGCGGCGAAGGTGGCGGTGGCTCTGTTATGGATCTTCTTGGTTTGAAACTTTTAGAATCTTGGGGAAAAGATAAGGTGGCGAAACTGCCCGAAGCGTAATTTTTTCAATAAAATACTGAGGGGGTCTTGAAAAACAGACCCCTTCAATTATTTTATAAAAAGTATATCTAAGCCTACAATTTTTCATTAGTTGACCATCAATCCACAATCATCGTCGCTGTATCCAACGCCTGTTGCTTCATATTTTTAGGCAAATCTCGATAGCCGTATTGTTGATTCCGCAATTGCGGTGTAAAACCCGCATCTCGAATGGCTTGCTGAATACCGTCTGCCGTAAAACGGAAAGCCGCCCCTGCCGCTGACACCACATTTTCCTCAATCATAATTGACCCAAAATCATTTGCCCCCGCATGCAAGCACACCTGCGCCACTTGCTTGCCCACGGTCAACCACGAAGCCTGAATATTTTTCACATTTGGCAACATAATCCGACTCATGGCTATCATACGAACATATTCGTCGCTCGTAACGGTGTTTCTCGCCCGTTTAATTTTCTTCAAAAGCGTATCTTCATCCATGAAAGGCCACGGAATAAAAGCAATAAAACCTTTTGATGCCGTAGGCTTTTTGGCTTGTATTTCTCTTATTTTTGTCAAATGCTGGAAGCGTTCCAAATTCGTTTCGATATGCCCAAACATCATGGTTGCCGATGTCGTCAAATCCAAGTTGTGGGCTTGGTGCATGATTTCGAGCCATTCCTCCGCCCCACATTTCCCTTTTGAAATTAAGCGGCGCACACGGTCGTCCAAAATTTCAGCCCCTGCGCCTGGCAACGAATCCAAGCCCGATTCCTTCAAAGCTTTCAACACTTCATAGTGCGTGGATTTTTCTAACTTCGTGATGTGCGCAACTTCGGGCGGCCCCAATGCGTGTAACTTGAGCGTAGGGTATAGCTTTTTTAAATTTGAAAATAAATCTGTGTAGAAAGCTAAACCCAAATCGGGATGATGCCCACCTTGCAAAAGCAATTGCTCGCCACCAAATCCAAAGGTTTCCTCTATCTTTCGTTTGTATTCGTCAATAGTTGTAATATATGCTTCGCCATGCCCCGGGCGGCGATAAAAATTACAAAACTTGCAATTTGCGTTGCAAACATTGGTCGTATTGGAGTTGCGATCAATAATCCAAGTGACATTATTATTAGGCACTTGCTTTTGCCGCAACGCATTTGCCACATACATCAACTCCGCCGTAGCCGCATTTTCAAAAAGGAAAACACCTTCTTCGACCGTCAAAAATTCAAAATTCATGGCTCTTTCGAGCAAAATATCTATTGCCATTGTCAAATTTTGTTGAAAATACTGAGGGGCCTAAGCCTTTAATATTATATTCTAAACAAAGTTAAGCAAAAGGAGTTTACGAACTTTCATTTTTTTTTGAAAGTTGTGAATATTTTTTGTATTGACAAGAAATGTAGAAATTATCAAGGGGCTAAACGCAAAAACGCTTACCCCCTCAGTATTTTATGAAATAAAATTGATTTATGCAGCTCTACGAGTAGTGCTATTCAATAAATCAGCCTTAGACAACAATTTTTCAAGTAATTTTAAAAAACTATTACGTTGTTCAGTCGAAAGACTATCATTTTCTAATCGAGCTGTCATCGTTTCCATAGCTTCCTCGAATCGCCACATAAGAAAATTGTCAAACTCACTATCAGGTAAGCTAAACATATAACTTTTAAGCGCATCCATTTGTTCTGCTTCAGTTTGAAGCAAAGACCAACTTTTAACAAACTTATCGTGATTATATTTCATTTCAATTTAAATTTTCTTTGTACACTTAAAGATATAATCAATTTATCAAGAATAATATCAATCCTTTCAAAATAACCTCGTTTCCCAAATCGGCTTACTAAGTCATTTTCATAAGTTCTCATTAGGTCAAGTTGCATAAAACATAACTTAGTTTGGAACTCAGCTTCATCATTTGTCATAGTTTCTCATTTGTACAAAGTTATTGAAAAAAAATTAAGATTCATAATTTAGTATCGCTCATAATTTAAAATGCTCTAAGCTCTACGCCTCCTCATTAATCTTTTTCCACAACAAATCCTTCAATTCCATCAAGCCTTTCTGAGCAACTGCAGAAATAAAAACCGTTTCAATACCTTTTGGCAATTCTTCTCGCACCAATTCCATCATTTCATCACCCATAATATCGGATTTTGTAATGGCTAAAACACGTGGTTTGTCTAAAAGTTCTTCGTTGAAAAGCTCTAATTCTTTCAATAGAATGTCGTATTCAGCCCTAATACCTCGTTCTGTATCACATGAAATAAGAAAAAGTAGGGTCGCATTGCGCTCAATATGCTTCAAAAAGCGATGTCCCAAACCTCTGCCCTCGTGCGCACCCTCAATGATGCCAGGAATATCTGCCATCACAAATGAGCGATAATCACGGTATTCCACGATGCCCAAATTAGGCACAATGGTCGTAAAAGCGTAAGCCGCAATTTCAGGTTTTGCTGCCGAGATGCTCGCCAAAAGTGTGGATTTTCCCGCATTTGGAAAACCGACCAAACCCACATCAGCCAAAACTTTTAACTCTAAAATCATCCAACGCTCGTCGCCTGGCTCGCCCGGTTGCGCATAACGAGGCGTTTGGTG
>JAYTMW010000548.1:0-8326 GCA_043728105.1 Saprospiraceae bacterium
TTTCTTGAAAAGAAGATAGAAACTTTCCAAAATCAATTTAAAAGCAACACGTTAAAAATATTTAATATTTGCTATAAAAATAAAATTATGCTAAATTACTAAATATTATTTTTTTAACATTATATTCGCGCTCTAAATATTCTTTAATAACAACTAAATTTATTACTAAAAATGAAAAAAATACTGTTTACACTACTAAGTACACTTTTTCTAAGTTACGCTTTTTCACAAACGCCTGTTCCTATTTATCTTCGAGGCGATTTTACAACCATACCGTGGGATGCGAGTTTGATAACTTCTGCAAGAGGAGCCGCCAACACTTACACACTCAATAATTTATCTGGTATCCATGAATTCAAATTTGGTACTTCAAATTGGGGTACTAACTGGGGTGCTAATAGTATTGCTAATGTTTCTCAAACGGTATCACCTAATTCTGTTGCTGCTTGGTACTCATTTGGCGGCAATGCCTCGTATAATTTTACTGCGGGTAAATATTACACTTTTAATTTAGTACCTTCTGATAACTTGGCAGGAATTATCGAAACGGTAACAGCACCCGTCTCAATAACAACGTTAACACAAACGCCCATTGTAGGTGCTGTAACCAATGCGCCTGTCACGATTAATATTTCCACTTCATCCACACCCTCTGCTACCGAAAAGGTTTATGTTCGTTATTCAACAACTTTCTTTAACACTTCAAGTATTGTAGAAGCCAATATGTCGGGGAATAGTGGAACTGCAACGATACCAACTTTGCCAAGTGGGTCATTGGTATTGTACTATACCTACACAAGTGTGTTAAGTAAGGCTGCTATTGATGCTGCGGTATTGACTTATGGACAAGGCACACACGACGTAGCCGCTTTAAGAATCAATAGCGGAGGTACTTACGGTTACATTGTGGGCAATTATAGCATTAAAGGTGTGGTAGCTGGAAGTACAATTATGACTCACCCAAATAATTTTTATGGTCTTATGAATACTGCTGCTAACACGGCTGCATCAAATCGGCACGCATATATTTACTCAAAATCGGCATTGGGTGTTTTCGGTACAAAAGGCTACGGATTCTTACAAAGGATGGGTTTTTTAATGAATCAACTTACCCCTAATATGAAAGTTGGCACGTCTAATCTGAAACTATATCTTGTTAACACAATTACTAACGCTTGGACTAATAATTCAAATATTGATTGGAATAACACTTCTTCATTTGCCACAAAAGTATGGGATGGAGACCCCGCCAAAATCATTAATGGTTATAATAGAACCGATAAATACGTCGAATTTTATTTTAACGAACAATTTCTATACGGTGGCGATAATTTAATTTTGTTAGTCGAATATACCCAAACGGCGGCGACAACTACGGTTCCTATTCTTTGGTCAATAAGTGATAAAACATCGGTACCCGAATTTTTGGATAATCAACTTAAGCAAACATCAACTTTGGGTTCTGTACCAGATAATATACTCTCGCCTACAGGAGATGCTTTTTCATCATCACATCCAATCGTATATTTTTTTGGTGCTGTTTTACCCGTTGAATTAGTAAAATTTGACGGAAAAAGTGCAAAGCAAGGTAATATTTTAACTTGGCAGACAGCTTCAGAGAAAAATGCGAAAGAGTATGTTATTGAAAAAAGTAATGATGGTAAAACATTTCATCCAATTGGTATAGTTAAAGCGGCGGGTAATTCAATAAGCACTTTATCTTATGGATTTACAGATAATAAGCCTTCATTTTTGGATTACTATCGCCTTAAAATTGTCGATTTAGATGGTAAAGAGACGTTTTCAAAGATTATTACATTACAAAATAGTAAAAGTAATGAGGTCAAATTATATCCAAATCCAGTAACGGATGATTTATTTATTGAATCAGAAGAAACAATAAATACCATAAATGTCTTTAATACTTTGGGGCAAATTGTCAAAAAAGTAGAGCGAGTGAATGAGAAACAATTTATACTCAATATGAGTGATTTACAGGTAGGTATTTATTATGTCAGAATTAATAACCAAGAAGGCAAAAAGGTTATTATGCAAGAGTAAGCTGGTATTATTAAATAATATGTCCCCCCTCAGTATTTCAAGCGAAATTTATTGAGGGGGAATTTTTTAATTATGGAATGAGTAGCCTGCTCAGTATTTTTATCACCCCACCAAAATCTCCTCCACCAAAGCCCACTCCCGCCCCACCAAAACGAGCAACCAAGCTTTTAGACTCGGTATCCGTTTGGCATTGTCCGATTGGATGTATTTATGAATTTGCGCCCGCCCTTCATCCGCTACTTTTTGGAGGGTGTTTTCGCTTCCTTTTTTGACGTATTTCAATTCAATGATGAAATTATATTTAGTCGTCACGTTAGGTCGTTTCAAAAGGAGGACATCCACGTAGCCGTTTTCCCATTCGTCTTCACTCACCACATAGTGTGAAGCGGAAAGGCTCAAATACGGAATCATGAGCATTTTGAGATGTTTTTCATCAAACCCTTGCGCATCACGGAAGGATAAATCCTTGTCAATCAAGGCTTTTATGAGAGCCAAAATGGGCTGTGGATTGTTATTTCTCGAAAGCTGTTCTAATGCGTTTTGAATTTTTAGGATACTGCGATTTAAACCCGTTTCAGCTTCCACAATGTCTATGAAATAGTTGTAATATAAATCCCGAATTACACGGTTTGGCATTTCAAAAATGAAACGCCCTTCTGATTCTTCTTTAATGGTAATCCAACCCATATAAAACAGGAGACTGATGAGGTCGTTTTCAGTAAACTTTTTTTCGAGGTTAAAAAAATCAGTAATTTGAGCCGTAAGCACCCCCTCAGTAGTGAGCTCTTTTAAAATCGGAATAAACTCTTCCTCTCGTTGTTGAATGTTAAAAACCTTTTTTACTTTGGTATAATCAGTGGCAATATTGGCATCTAACATGCGGGTTGGGTACTTTTGTTTTTTCTCATAATGCGAAGCAAAATACATAATCATATCTGAATTGTAAAGCCGTTCAGTCGCTTCACCGTGAAATAAATAGCCATTGTACCATTCTTTTAAATCAGTTAAAATAGTAGGTATATTCCCCTCAGTTGCGCCGACTTTTTTGAGAATATCCACCACTTCATCGGTTTTGAAACCCATTAAATCGTGGAAGTCTAATTCGAGACTAATACTTGATGAAATATTAAACCCGCTCGTCATGGCATCAACGGTCAAAGGCGAAACGCCCGTGGCAAAAAAGCGATTGACAATGCCTTCGTTTGCGGCATTTTTTATCATTTCATAAAACTTGCGGACAAAGCCAGAACTACCAATGATTGATTTAAACCGCTCAGTATCAAGCCCTACTAATTCATTGGCAAATTGGTCATATTCGTCAATCAAAATATAGATGGGGTGGGGAATGTTTTTATCCTTATATAAATCAAAAAACAATTGTATCATATTCGCAGGTGTATCTGTTTCTTCAATTTTCACTCTTTCTTCTTCTGAAAAATAAGAGGAATAGGCAGACATACAATTAAGAATACCCGACCTAACATTTGCTCGAAATCCATTAAAGGTTGAAAGATCTGTGTCCACGTCAATACCCGCAAATTGCAGACGTAAAACCATAAAACTGTTCTTTAAAAGTGTTGGATTTTGACCAATCGCTAAATGACCGAACAGCGTTTCAAACTTATCTTTATGCTCTGCACCATAGTAATAGTGTAGAATTGAGAGCCACAAGGACTTGCCAAAACGACGTGGTCGTACAAAAATCAGATTCGTATTACTATGGTTTTCCATAGTCTCAATAAAAACGGTTCTATCAATATACAGCTTGTTATCCGCTATAAGTGTTTTAAAATCCGCTTGTGCGTAACCAATGATGGATCTCATTTCTGTTTTATTAAAATGATAAGAATGGGCGAAAATACATCATTTTCGGAGAAATTATAGCCTCAAAATTAGGAATAAGCAATTGTATATCCTTATAATCTAATACCTTTTTTATCCTCTTTGTCTAATTGAGACAATGCTTTGATGTGATAATTAAGCTATTTAAAGCTAAATGATTGACCCCTCAGTATTTTTTACCTTTTTTTTATAAATTGCAGCGTTTATCCGTTAAAACGTTTCGGTAACTAATTTTTTTTTATTCAAAATCAATTAAAATGTATCAGACATTACGTAAGCATTTACTCTTACTTTCATCCCTTGTGTTCATAAGTGTTTTAAATCTAAATGCGCAACAAGCACCTTATAAAAACGCAAAATTACCCCTCCAAACCCGTGTAGCTGACCTCCTCAAACGCATGACGATTGAAGAAAAAGCGGGGCAACTCAACCAACTCAACGGCGGTGTTTTGACGGGGCCACAAGCGGCAAATGACGCAGGGCAACAAGCCAAAGTGAAGTTGTTGAAAGAAGGAAAGTTAGGCTCATTGCTCAACGTTTTGGGTGCGGCGGAAACAAAAGCCGTTCAAAAAATTGCGGTTGAGCAAACACGCTTGGGTATTCCTTTGATTTTTGGCTACGATGTCATTCATGGTTATAAAACAATTTTCCCAATTCCACTTGCCGAGGCGTGTTCGTGGGAACCTGCGGGGGCTGAAAAAACAGCATCCATTGCTGCCAACGAAGCATCTTCGGCGGGTTTGCATTGGACGTTTGCGCCCATGATGGACGTGAGTCGTGAACCACGTTGGGGGCGGGTGATGGAAGGTTCGGGTGAGGATACTTACATCAATAGCGTGTTTGCGGCAGCTCGGGTAAAAGGTTTTCAAGGCAATTTGGACAATCACCATATCATGGCTTGCGTGAAACATTTTGCGGCTTACGGTGCACCCGAAGCGGGGCGTGAGTACGGCACGGTTGATATGTCTCGCTATGCCCTTTGGAATTACTACATGCCACCTTACAAAGCGGCGGTTCAAGCGGGTGCGGCTTCGGTGATGAATAGTTTTAACGTGGTGGATGGTGTGCCAGCGAGTGCCAATAAATTTTTGGTGACAGAAGTTTTGAAAAATCGTTGGGGTTTTAAAGGATTCGTCGTGTCGGATTGGGCTTCTTTTGGTGAACTCATTGCGCACGGTCACGCCGAGGATGGAGCAGATGCGGCGCAAAAAGCCTTGCTTGCAGGTTCTCAAATGGATATGGAATCGAGCGTGGTGATTCAAAATTTGCCTAAATTGGTGAAAGAAGGTAAAGTGCCGATGGCAGTTGTGGATCAAGCGGTGGGCAAAATTTTGGAAGCCAAATTCAAATTGGGCTTGTTTGAAGACCCTTATAAATACCATGATGAAGCCCGTGAAAAAGCTACTTTACTATCGGCTGATAATTTGAAAGTAGCGCACGAAGCGGCTTGTAAAAGCATGATTTTATTGAAAAACGAGGGCAATGTGCTACCCCTCAGTAAAAATGTAAAAAACGTACTCGTGGCGGGACTTTTTGCGGATAGCAAAGAAGATGCCCTCGATTTTTGGTGTGGACAAGGCGATATTAATGATGTGGTTTCGTATAGAAAAGGCATTACAGATAAAGTGTCGGGCGCAACGGTTCAGTTTGCCCAAGGCTACAATATAGACGGCAAAACAACGGATGCTTTGTTGGCTGAATTGAAAACCAAAGCGAGCCAAGCGGAAGTGGTTGTGGCAGTCATCGGCATCACGGGTAAGATAGCGGGGGAGGCTCGTAGCTTGGGCGATATTAACCCCACGGCAGGTCAAATGGAGATGCTTCGTGCGCTAAAAGAGTCGGGTAAAACGGTGATTGTGGTCGTACATGCGGGTCGTCCGATGATATTGACGGAGGTGCAAAAACAAGCTCCTGCCATTGTTTATGCGTGGTTGAGTGGTACAAAACAAGGTTCTGCGCTCGCCGACATCTTGTTTGGCGACTTCAACCCTTCGGCAAAAACAGTGATGAGTTTTCCGTATGCGATGGGTCAAATTCCTGTTTATTACAACGCTTATAACACCAATCGTCCGCACCGTGACGGCAACGAAGGTGGTGATGGTTTTTGGGTTTCTCGCTATCGTGATATTCCTAATTCGCCGCTTTATCCCTTCGGTTTTGGTTTGAGTTATTCTACTTTTGAGTACGGCAATTTAACTTTAAGTGCGGCTGAAATGATGAAAACGGATAAGGTTACGGCTTCTATTTCCGTCAAAAACACAAGTAGTAGAGACGGTGAGGAGATTGTGCAGTTGTACGTGCGTGATTTGGTTGGCTCGTATGTGCGTCCGTTGAAGGAGTTGAAAGGCTTTGAAAAAGTGAGTATTAAAGCGGGTGAAACAAAAACCGTCACGTTCACAATTGATGCGTCGAAATTGAGTTATTTCGACGGAGATGGTAAAACGATGCTCGAATCGGGTAAGTTTAAAATTTTTGTGGGTGGCAATTCACGGGATGTTAAGGAGGCGGATTTAAGGTTGAAATAGTATCAGTTTAGGGGGTATTTTGAAGTCAGTTGATAATAAATGACGAGACAAAAAAATGCTTGATTATCAAACAGATAGTCAAGCATTTTTTTTGTAAAAACGATCAAAATACTGAGGGGGTATCTTATTTAAAAACAAAATTATCATATAAGTCAACTTAATTGACTTAACATAATCGCCATTAGAATCACAAAAAAGCAATTCCCCATATAAAATGGAAGTAATTGAGACAAGACACCAAAATATCTAATATTCAAATAGATTTATTATCAACAATGAGAATCGCTGGAACAAATGGCATGATATTTGAAATAAAAAGAATATATTTAATTTAGAATGTTTGGTTGTTTTTTATTAAAAAATCAACAGGAACAATCTATTTCATATATCGTAAAATAATAAGACATAGCTCATTTTTAAAATTACAATTGACATTTGCGAGATTTTTTTTGCTAAAATTTCTTGTGAATGCGATGCAAAGTTTAAACACGTATTGAAATAACTCATAATTGAATATCGAATAAAAAACAAGGAATACAGAATGTCGAAGTAATTGAGAATCTGCCTATCGGCGGGTCAATTAGTTATGAGATTTGTAACAAGCGTCTATTTTTATTCAATTACTTAGTATTATTTCGCATAGCAATTTACACATTTTAATTAAGTAAAAATATTACTTTTCAATTTATACGCTTTAATTGACAAGAAAGTAGCCTAACACAATAATGTTATTGAAATAGACACGATATATTTTTCATAAATTCCGTAGCAACATAAGTGAAAGGACAAAATTAAACATATAGGCACATAGAACACATAGTATATATATAAGCCCTTAATTATCAACACTTTATGCAGCTTCTATGTGTCTTATGTGCCTATCCCGATTGCTTCGGGACAAGTTGTATTTAATATCAAATAATTTTGTCTTGACACATATCACAAATTTCGTAGCATGATTCCTGAACAGCCAATTTTATGTAACAGCCAATTTGCGGTTGCTAAAACCGTTTTCATTGAGGTTACAAAAAGAGCTATCGCACTTAAAAAAGTTGCAATAGTTGCTTTACTCCTTTTCATTCATTCCCACATCTCCGCCACCGACGAAGTTATTCCAACGGGCTCATTTATCATAAATATGGGTGTTGTTCCTCAAACCATTGGCAACGGTTTGAAGCCTTATGGTATGGTGTATGATTTGGTTAAAAACCAAAATGTGCCTATCAAATGGGTCATAAATCCTTTAAAAACGAAGGACGGTGTTGATTTTGCACACAATGGCATTGCGTATAAAGGTGGGCCTTTTATTATTCCTGCGGCTTATCGCACGGCGGCTGTCAATGCTCGAATTGCTTATTGGCAGTCTTTGGGTGTGGTTGGTGTTACGACCATTAGCTCTGTAACTGTGCCTGTAAACATGACGATTCGGGCGGCTCCACGATGGACTTTAGACGGTCAAACGGGTTTGTTGACGCAAGTTTATTTGAACAATGCGGGCATCCCTACAACGGCTTATAATTGGAAAACAGCACAAGCTCTTGGAGGATGCGATGACATATATGTGATGCCTCACGCTGACTTAACTTGGGCAACACACGGTAATTTATACAATTGGAATCTCACGCACAAAGGCGCAATTTGGGCGGCGTGTCATGCAGTGAGTGATATGGAAAATTTATTTAACCCCGCAAATAATGCGCAACGGCTCAATTTTTTGATGCAAAATGGCCCCACGCCTTCCTCAAATGCCATTCCGTGGACAATACATGATATTGGTTCTGTACCTTATAGTTATTCAAATTCAGCCCACCCTATCATGCAATTTATGGGTATCACGGATGCTGCGCACCTCAATGGTTCGGAGCAAGTGTATATGCCCACAACGGCTTGGCGACCAT
>JAYTMW010000549.1:0-4652 GCA_043728105.1 Saprospiraceae bacterium
GGATATAACCTTTAATAGTGATGCTCGTGAGAAACTAAAATCGGGTATTGATGCTTTGGCTGACGCAGTTAAAGTAACGTTGGGGCCAAAAGGTCGTAATGTGGTGATTCAAAAGAGCTTCGGTGCGCCTTCTGTTACAAAAGACGGTGTGACGGTAGCAAAAGAAATTGAATTGAGCGACCCTATCGCTAACATGGGTGCGCAAATGGTGAAAGAAGTGGCTTCAAAAACGGCGGATATTGCTGGTGATGGCACTACTACGGCAACTGTTTTGGCGCAAGCAATGGTGAAAGCGGGTTTGAAAAACGTGGCGGCGGGTGCAAACCCAATGGATTTGAAGCGTGGTATTGAAAAAGCAGTACGTAAAGTTGTTGAAAACTTACAGTCTCAAAGTGAGTTAATCAACAACGATTTTGATAAAATTAAGCAAGTAGCGGCTATTTCTGCCAACAACGACGACGAAATCGGGTCGTTGAT
Organism: Saprospiraceae bacterium; assembly: GCA_043728105.1. Taxonomy (GTDB): domain Bacteria; phylum Bacteroidota; class Bacteroidia; order Chitinophagales; family Saprospiraceae; genus JAAFJT01. Next base: position 478 of record JAYTMW010000549.1, read on the forward strand.
TGCGGACGCTATGAAGCGTGTTTCTACCGACGGTGTTATCACGGTGGAAGAAGCAAAAGGTACGAACACTTATGTTGAAGAAGTTTTGGGTATGCAATTCGATAGAGGCTATTTGTCTCCGTATTTCATCACAAACGCTGACTCAATGGTGGCTGAATATGAGAATCCATTGATTTTGATTTACGACAAAAAGATTAGCAACATGCAAGAAATGTTGCCAATTTTGGAAAAAGCGTTGGGAACAGGTCGTCCGTTGTTGATTATTGCGGAAGATGTTGACTCACAAGCGTTGGGCGTATTGGTGGTAAACCGTTTGCGTGCGGGCTTGAAAGTGGTAGCTGTTAAGGCTCCGGGCTTTGGCGACCGTCGTAAGGCAATGTTAGAAGATATTGCGATTTTGACGGGCGGTACAGTAATTAGTGAAGAACAAGGTTACAAATTAGAAAACGCTGGTTTGGAACATTTGGGTAATTGCGAAAAAATCACGGTTGATAAAGACAACACGACTATCGTAAACGGTAAAGGTATTGTTGAAGACATCAAGGCACGTGTCAATCAAATCAAAGGTCAAATTGATACCACAACGTCTGATTACGACCGTGAGAAATTGCAAGAGCGTTTGGCCAAATTGGCTGGCGGTGTGGCGGTTCTTTACATCGGAGCTGCAACGGAAGTTGAAATGAAAGAGAAAAAAGACCGTGTTGACGATGCTTTACACGCTACACGTGCCGCAATCCAAGAAGGTATTGTTGCAGGTGGTGGTGTGGCTTTGGTGCGGGCAATCGGTGCTTTGGCGAACATGAAAGGCTTGAATCAAGACGAAACAACGGGTATTGACATCGTGCGTATTGCTTTGGAATCTCCATTGCGTACCATCGCTGAAAATGCGGGTGTTGAAGGCTCGGTTGTGGCCATGAAAGTGAAAAACGGTAAAGATTCATTCGGTTACAACGCCCGCACGGACAAGTACGAAGACTTGAAAGTGGCTGGTGTTATTGACCCAACTAAGGTAACTCGTGTTGCTTTGGAAAATGCGGCTTCAATCGCTGCCATGGTATTGACAACGGAGTGCGTTATCAATGATATTCCTGCAAAGGATGAAGGTCATTCACACGGTGCGCCAGGCATGGGCGGCATGGGTGGCATGATGTAGTTTTTGTTAATGATGAATGATAAATTATGAATGATGAATTGTTTCCATCGTTCATTTTGCGGATAAGTAATTGATTTTCAATAAGTTACGATATTCATAGTTTATCATTTATACTTCATCATTACAAATTAAAAGCCTTTCCGATTTGTTTCGGGAAGGCTTTTTTTATGCAAAATACTGAGGGGCCACTGCACCTAAAAACTTAGCATCCTAAACATGTTTTCCGTATTGGATAATTTTTTTCTTAAAAAATAATAGGTGGTATCCACACCATTTGTCGAATGAATACACCCGATGATAGAACGCCCTTATCTTATATTGAAAAAATATCGTTCATTTGCGCCTTAGGATTGAAACAGAAATAAAGTCCACCATTTAGTGATGCTTGCAGCTTCATCAAGCCAGAGGCATGAGAGAATTTATTTTTTTGAGTAAGGCATTCTATTTTTCAAGTAATATCGGGATATTGCATTAAAAATAGAATGGCTTAATCGTAAAAAGAATCTTTTAAATGGTGGAGTTTATTTCTGTTTCATTCCTTAGTTCGCATTCTCAACAAAAAAAATAAAATGTCCATTAAAAAAAATCACCTGATAATTCTATTTTGCCTTTTCACGCACCTAATTTCGGCCCAAAACAAAGGCAAAATTCAAGGTAAAATCACGGAAGCCAACACGCCTGTTGAATTTGCTGTTGTTATACTTTTTAGGCAAAATGACAGCATAAAAATAGTGAAAAGTGCCGTATCAGATTCAACTGGAAACTATCAATTGGATGCCTTAGCGTTGGGTAATTATAGACTAAAAATACAGATGATTGGCTTCGTGACGAAAACCATAAACGTATCTTTAGAGGAAGCTAAACCACAAATTAACCTCGGAAACATACCCCTCAGTATTGACACTCAATTTTTAAAAACGGTAGAAGTGTCGGCTAAAAAAGCCATCGTTCAACGCACTCCGCAAGGCTTAATCATCAACGCATCCGCTACGCTTACACAGGAGGGCGACACCGTCACCGACTTACTCCGCAACACGCCAACCGTAGTTGTGGATGCCGAGGGTGCCATCACTTTACGAGGCAAAACGCCCGCAATTATGATAAACGGACGCAATTCGAGCCTTAGCAACACCGACCAAATACCCGCCAGCAGTATCGAAAGCATTGAAATAATCAACAATCCATCCGCAAAATATGATGCTGATGCAGAGGCTGGTATCATCAATATAAAGCTCAAAAAAAGTCTCCAAAACGGCACCAATGGGGCGGTGTCCATCGGCTCTGGCTACGGCGCAAAAGTGCGGTTCAATAGCTCCGTATTATTGAATCATAAAGTTGGGAAATGGAACATTGGCTTAGCTTACGACAACCGCATTGCACCACGTGTACGTATGGGCGAAGGCGACCGTGTGAATTTCAATATACCCCCTCAGTATTTTCTCACTCAAAGGCGTACTGACGATCGCATTGAACGTAATCACAATTTAAGGTTTAATTTTGATTATGCTTTGGATAACAAAAATAGTTTCAATCTTGAAGTTATCGGCAACGCCGTGGGTGAAGACAATGACGAAACACTCCGAAATTTGACTCAAACAAAACCTCTACTTTTCACAAGTCAAAACAGCCGTCGTTCTTTAGAATTGGTGAAAGAAAAAGGTCTTGAAATGGCTTTTGAATACAAAAAGAAATTTGAGGAAGAAAGAAAAAATATTACTTTTAAAGCAAGCTCTTCTTTCAATGACCAAAAAGAAAATACCGATATTGAAACCATCAATTTTACGGAAAAATTGACTCAAATTGGCGGCTCTAATTTTCAACGCACCCATTTTTATTTGAATACCAATGTCACGAATATTCAGCTCGATTGCGCTCACCCTATCGCCGAAAAAGGCACATTGGAAATGGGTCTAAAAACCATCCTACGTTTTTTAGAAAGTGATTTTTTGAGTGAAAATAAGGTGAACAACGATTTCGTCAAAAATGTACCAACGAGCGATTTTTTTACTTTTAAAGAGCAAATTCAAGCGGGATACCTCCAATACAATGCTTTTACGGGTGAAAAAGACAAGCAAATCCTTAAATATTCGTTTGGTTTGCGGGGCGAACAGATTTGGAATAATGGCGTAGGTGTGGTCAGCGTAGGTTTCAAAAACAGCTATTTCAACCTTTTCCCAACCGCCAATGTGGCTTATTTTTTAGACCCTACTTCGTTTATAAAGTTGAGTTATGCCCGCCGCATCAACCGCCCAAGATTGGGACAATTGAACCCATTTACGGACATCACGGACTCGCTCACGCAACGCAGCGGCAACTCAAAACTCCTTCCAGAACTCGTCCATTCGTTTGAATTAGGCTACAATAAAGATTGGGATAAAGCCTTTTTTTCGACCATCGCTTTTTATCGTTATGCCCAAAATGTGATACAAAATTTCACGATTTTGAGACCCGATGGCGTGTTGTTTTCGCAGCCGTTAAACTTCGGCAGCACCACCACTTTTGGCTTAGAAAACATCCTTTCAGCCACCCTCACAAAGGCGTGGGATTTTAATTTGAGTGCCTCTTTTTTTTACCAAAAAATAGATGGGAACAACATCAATTCGGATTTGGTGAACGATGTTTTTTCGTGGAACGGCAAGTTTATCAACAATTTTTCGGTCTGGAAAGGTGGCAAATTGCAAGTGATTGGCATCTATAATGCGCCCATCGCCACGCCACAAGGCAAACGCATCGAGATTTATAACGTGGATATGGGTTTTCAACAAAAGATTTTGAAAGACAAAGGACGCTTCGGCATCATCGCCACCGACATCTTCAATACGCAGAAAAATGGCTTTATCGTGAATGACCCAAATTTCACTTTCAGCCGCATTTTCAAAGTGGATACAAGAGCCGTTTTGCTCACTTTTGCTTACACTTTTGGCACTAAATTCAAAGAGAAATTGATGGATAATAAGTTTTCAAATGATTGATGATAGGCCCCCCTCAGTATTTCCAAGAAATATTATATTTTATGCTTTAG
>JAYTMW010000550.1:0-4885 GCA_043728105.1 Saprospiraceae bacterium
GAAATGCGGAACAAAGATGTGTTGGTTTTATGTCCCAAAAAGTTAGAAGCAAACTGGAATACCTACCGCCAAAACGATAAAAATAATCACCTTTCAGCCGATAGATTTCGTTATGATGTATTGTTTCACACCGACCTTTCGAGAGAAAGCGGCATGAGTAATGGGCGAACTTTAGAAAATGTTAACTGGGGCAATTATGGCTTAGTGGTTATTGACGAATCGCATAATTTTAGGAGCAATAATACGAGTTCAACAAGAGAAAATCGCTACCAAAAGCTATTAAGAAAAATCATAAAAGAAGGCATAGAAACGAAGGTTTTAATGCTTAGTGCCACGCCTGTCAACAACCGATTCAACGATTTGAAAAATCAATTGGCATTGGCTTACGAAGCCGACCCAACGTTGATTGACGATAAATTAGACACGAACAGTGGCATTGACCAAATATTCAAGAAAGCACAACAAGCGTTCAACGAATGGAGTAAGTATGAAACGCCAAAACGGACAACCGAAAAGTTGTTGGATATGCTTGATTTTGATTTTTTTGAAATATTGGATGCTCTTACTATTTCTCGTTCCCGCAAGCACATAACGACTTACTACGATACAAGCGAAATTGGAAAATTCCCCGAAAGGAACAAACCCGTTTCGATGCAAACCCCTTTGGCAAAACGGGACGCTGTAACTTATATAGAGATTGCAGAAAAGCTAATTTTACTTAATTTATCAATTTATACACCACTAAACTATATTTTAAAGAGCAAATTATTGTCTTATCAGGCCTTGTATGATAAAGAGGTTAAATTTGGCTCAAGTAAATTTTCCCAAACGGATAGAGATAATAGTTTACGAATCTTGATGCGGATTAATTTGTTGAAACGGCTGGAAAGTTCGGCTGACTCTTTTAAAATCACTTTGGAGGGCATTATTGCGCAAATTGAACAAGCATTAAAGAAGATTGAGCAAGGTGTAACTGGCGATTACGAAGGCATTGATGCCCGCATGAACGAAGATGAAGAATTTGATATGGAAACCGAATGGAGCGACGAAGAAAATGTGATTGGGAAAAAAATCAAAGTTCACATTGCAGATATGGATACACGAAGGTGGCAAGAAGATTTGAGTGAAGACCTTTATTTACTCAATGATTTGCGTGATAGTGTGGGGGATATTAGAGGAAAAAATGACTATAAGTTGCAACAGTTAATTGAGTTATTGGATAAAAAGATAACTCAACCTTTTAATGAAGGCAACAAAAAAGTCCTTGTTTTTACTGCCTTTGCTGATACTGCCAATTATCTTTATGAGCACCTCGAAGGATATTTTAAAATAAATTACGGTTTGAATACGGCTATTATTACAGGTTCAAGAAAAACGAGTAATGCTAAGTCAATTCCATCTGATATTAATCCTTTGCTGACGTGTTTTTCACCTATGTCAAAAGATAAAGCGCAATTGTACCCAAAATTAACAGATTCTATTGATTTGTTGATAGCCACCGATTGCATTTCAGAAGGACAAAACCTACAAGATTGCGATTATTTAATCAATTATGACATACATTGGAATCCCGTCCGCATCATTCAACGTTTTGGACGAATTGACCGCATTGGTTCAAAAAACGACAGCATTACGATGGTCAATTTTTGGCCCGATGTGACTTTAGATGCCTATATTAATCTGAAACAACGGGTTGAGAGCAGAATGTTAATTAGCAATATGGCAAGCACAGGCGACGATAATATCTTGAATTCCGATGAAAAAGATTTAGAATACCGAAAAATACAGTTGCAAAAACTGCAAGAAGAAGTCATAGATTTGGAAGATTTGCGAGAAGGAGTTAGTATAACCGATTTAGGGCTGAATGATTTTAGAGTTGATTTGACAAACTATATAAAAACCTACGGTGAATTAGATAATATCTCCGAAGGATTACACGCCGTCGTTCAAGCAACCGAAACATTAAAAGCGGGCGTTGTTTTTGTCTTAAAAAATGTTAATTCAAGGGTCAATATCAACAAGCTCAACCGATTGCATCCCTATTATTTGGTTTACATCAAAAACAACGGCGAACTGTACCTCAGTCATGTGGATTCCAAGAAAATATTGGACAATATGCGGATGTTGTGTAAAGGAAACACAGAGCCTTTTGCGGATTTATGCAAAGGATTAAGCGCAGAAACAGATGAGTATCACGCAATGGATGCCTATTCTTTACTTTTAAAGCAAAGCATAAAAACGATTATTCACACCGAAGAAGAAAAAGATATTTTAAGTCTTTTTACAGCAGGTGGCACAACCGCCTTGCAAGATAAATTCAAAGGAATCGAAGATTTCAAACTTATTTCATTTCTAATTGTCCGATAGATGGAACTGTTTATACTACCACAAAGCACCAAAGTTCAGAAAGTAATACCCAAAAATGCCTTTGATGAATACACAACATCAAAGCAAAAAAAACTGTTTGCAGATAAAATTCTGCGTATTACGTGGTTAAACAAACTTGCACCAAACACGGTCAACTTGGAAACCAAAGAAGTGAAAGAGATTCAGATTTTCAAAATTGAGCTAAAAGTAAAAGAAGAAATAAAAATTATTCTTGACATCATTAATAAAGCAACGGTTTATCATATCATTTTCATAGTCTCATTTGAAGAAGAAATTTACCTGTCAACATCTGCAAAACATCCACACCCCGCTAATGAAAATAACGCCGTCATTGATTGGACTTTTAAAACGGATTGGTTCTCAACCAACGAAAACCCCTACAGTTTACTACTCAAAAAGAATCTTGATGCCGTTTATCACGATTTTTGTAATCAATTGTCCGCTAAACCAAATAGCATAAATGAATCTTTGCAAAATTTAGTTCAATACAGTAAGCAACGGGATTTATTAGAGAAAGAAATAGCACAATTGAAAACAAAAATTAAAAATTGCCAACAATTTAACACTCAAGTCGAACTAAATCTGGTGTTGAACCAAAAAATTGATGAATTGGCTCAAAGAATTGGTTGATGTTTTTTCAGGGTAAGACATAGGTGTTTTAAAAATGACTTAACATAAATTGAATTATAACGGTAAATTTAATTGACCGTTGACGACCTTGCCAAACCTCAAAAAAAACATATCTATGCTACTATTGACATGGCTGTTACTAATAATCGTGTTAAAAAAATATGCTCGCTAACGCCTTAACTACCAATTTCTAAATATTTTTTCGTGCTTATTTCGCTACTTTCCCCCTCTTGTAATGTTCGATTTTCGCAACTTTTACCGCTTATAACAAAACAACCCCCTCAGTATTTTGACATACCGAGGAGGTTGGTTTGTTTTAATCTTGTTGTTTTTCAATGCTTTACACATTTAAAACAGCGGCAGCCGTCAAAGACGACCAACATAATACGTACTCGTTCTGTAGAACGTGACGAGCCTACTTTTGATTGGAAGTAGGTCGTCGAGCGGGTATATTTATGTATATGCTTTTTTTACTACTAAAAATTCCATATGAGTATTACATCTCATGATAATAATTTTACGATTTTTATTTATTGCATAATCTATAATATTCAACAGACTAATCAAAAAAGAAATAAGCGCATCATTACCACCTTGGAAAAGCTTTAGCCTTTTACCTAAGAAATTTCTATAAATATAAACATCCTTTTCTTCAAATCTATCTCGAAATATTGGCAATAATGACTCTGGTATAGGATGTTTTTTTAGCAATTCTTCTATTTTAAGAACTACTTTCTTTTTGAAAAGTTCATAGTCTGCAAAAGGAGATGTAATTTCAGCTTCATATTTATCTGTAAATATTTTTTTTATTAATTCTTCTCTACTAGATTTCAAATCCAAACAAGTATGATACTTGAAATCATCTACGTATATAAAAGCCATTTTCATTTTGATTCATTTTAATTAGATTTGTTAAATACTGCTTGTACGCCACTCTGATTGTCCCTATTTACATGTGGTGTCCCGCTAAATCCATTTTTTGCAGCCAACTTTCCTGTGGGTGTCATTAAAACTGCTTTATCGGGAGATATACCTTGATTAATCAATTTTTTATATTCTTTATAATTTGTGCTTGACGGTAGCCATGTACCTTCAATTGCAATTGGATCATATTTTTTAATTGCTCGTTTAAATATTTCCCCTGCGATACCTTGTTTTTGAAAATCTGAAGGAACTTCTATATCAAAGTTTAAAATGCCTCTTTCATCCATATAAGATTTCCCTAAAGTAACAGGTTTTTCCCCACGGTACATTTGGACATTATAACCAGTACCGTCTGTAAGCACTTCATCCATCTTATTTAGTGGGTTTTCTATGTTTTCTTCCGTGATTTTAAACCATTTTTTGGTTTCTCTCATGGCTTTAGATGCTAATCTTCCTCCAACACCAATAGCTTTTCCCACTATAAAATCTTTTGCTGCAGATTTATAACCTTCGCTTGCTTCATTTTGTAATCTTTCTTTTTCTGGAGATTCTCCTTTTATATTTGATGCTGCATGGTCGCTTGAAATTGCGTTAAGTAATTGCAATCCTCCAAATAATTGTGCAAGTTTGCCTTTTGTTACAAAAATCTCGAATGCCACTATTGCCCCAGCGGTGCCAGCCGCCCCAAGATATTGCATTTCTTCTTGAATTTGAGCTGATGTTTTCTTACCCGAAGCTAAATCAGCATCCCACCGCATAAATCTCATTTCTATACCTCCTTCTAAGCCGTCTATATCAACAGCAATTATTGGAGTATTACTTGCAAATTGATATGGTGTTAGGTCGGGGAGCCTACTTTATGTTTGGCAGTAGGTCGTCGAGCGGGCTATTTGACTCTTGCCGCTAACATAACAACCCCCTCAGTATTTTTGATACTGAAGGG
>JAYTMW010000551.1:0-4595 GCA_043728105.1 Saprospiraceae bacterium
CCTTCATGCGGTTCGGGTATTTTTTTGGTTGAAACTTTACGTAAAATTATTGACCGTTATCAAACTTTAAACCCGAATTATAATGACAATCCAAAAGCATATCAAGAGGTATTAAAACAATTGGTATATGACAATATTTATGGCGTTGATAAAGACGATAATGCCATTGATATTGCCATTTTCTCATTGTATATTACGCTTTTAGATTATCAAACACCTGCGGATATTTCAGATTTCAAATTGCCACCACTTCGCAATAAAAACTTTTTTCATGCTGATTTTTTTGATGAAAAACACACTTTTAATGCTCAATTAAAAGATATTCCCTTTGATTTTATTATTGGAAATCCACCGTGGGGAACATTGGAAGACGATAAAATCTATATAGATTATTGCAAAAAACGCGAAAAAGTAGAGCAATCCACGATAAAAATAAGCAACAAAGAATCTGCACAAGCTTTTTTGATTCGCGTGAGCGATTTTGCATCCGCACGTCCTGAAATTGCTTTAATTGTAACGAGTAAAGTGCTATACAATTTGCAAGCTAAAACGTTTAGAGAATACTTTGTAAAACATTTTTTTATTAATGAAATCCTAGAATTATCCTCCGTTCGACGGGATGTATTTAGCCATATTTCGGAAAACAAAGCGGAAAAAAGAGCGATCGCACCTGCATCTATTATTTTTTATAAATGGGCAAATAAGGAAAATACCGCAGAAAATACGGTTAAGCATTTATCCATTAAACCTAATTTGTTTTTTAAATTACTGAAAATTATTGTCATTGAAAAACAAGACATTAAAGAAGTTTCACAAGGGCTTTTTTTAGAAAATGACTGGCTTTTTAAGCTATTAGTTTATGGAAATGTCTTAGATTTTCATTTAATGACGAAATTACTGAGGGGGTATAAAAATGTTAATAGTGTGATTAAAGAGAGGAATTTATTTTATGGGCAGGGAATAGAAATACAAGGGCAGCAAGATGTGCATGAGCATTTAATTGGTCGGCTATTTTTAGATACACAAAGAAAAATGTTGAAAAAGTTTTATGTTCAAATTGACGAGAACCATATTTGGGAAACTAAGAAAGCATACAGACCTAAAAATCCAATAACCTTTGAACCACCTTATTTATTATTTAAATATGGACTTGCGATGGATTTGACTGGCGTTACTGCTTTTTCAAATCAGCAATTGGTATTTAAAAAAGCTGTAACCGTTATAAAAGGTATTGACAACGATATTAATACACTTAAAACATTATCGGGTTTATTTAATTCGCAATTGTTTGCTTATTTTATTCTAATGAAAGGTTCATCGGCAGGAATTGAAAGAGAATTAGCAAATAATGAAGATGAGAAATTTACAATGCCTTATGTTTATTCAGATGCTATTTTAGATAACGTAAAAAAATTAGAAGCGCATAAACAATTAATTAATAATTCTTTGTTTGATGCTAATTTAGAACAACAGGATAAACAATTAACAAACGAATTAAATCAATCCATTTATGATGCTTTTGAATTTAATGACGAAGAACTATCATTAATTCATTATGCTCAAAATGTGTCTATTCCTTTGTTAAAAGAAGGGGAAAATAGCAAAGCTAATAAATTAAAAGAACACGACAGTGCGTTAGAAGCCTACGCACAAGTGTTTATTAATCATTTTACACCACGTTTTAATAATAATTTTGGTGTTGAGGTGTATCAAACGTCTTATTGTATTGCTATGCGTTTTTATAACACAAATGACAACATTAAAAAACCTATTTCATTTAAAGATAAATCAATGAATGAGGTATTAAATTGGACATATCAATTAGGTTTTGAAAAAGTTATGGATAAATTATTCATCCAAAAAGATGTAAGAGGTTTTGAAAAAGACGCTTTTTATATCATTAAACCCAATGAATATAAATGTTGGCACAAGGCAATTGCATATCTTGATGCTTATGAATTTGGTCAAGTTATAGAAGAACTGTAAATTATTAAATAGTTTGAATTCTCAAAACGATAATCAAGTAAATAAAGGCTATCAAAGTAAAGAAACGTTTGATAAAAGCCCTTATCAAAGCCAAATGTTGCCCATACTGAGGGGTATCATATCGGCCTATTATTTAGTATTAAAAATAGACTATGCTAAAATTGAGAATTTAGAGGATAAAATAACGGGTAGGTTATTGATAGATTTTTTAGAAGATGATGATTTTAGAAAAGAAATGGCATTAGGAAATTATAGATTTATTCCAGAATCAGCTACTTATGATGATGAATATAATCAAATAGGCTATACGGATATTCGTGTTTTAGTGAGTCATAAAATAAGTGGTTTTAAGACGACAAAAGCGGATTATATTATTGAGTGTAAAAGATTAGATGGTAGTAAAAATTTAAACAAAAAGTATATTACAAATGGTATTTACCGTTTTGTACATGAATTATATACAAAATCAAATATCCATAAGGTATCTGCTATGCTTGGTTTTATTGTGAAAAAGATAAATAATACCGAAAACATCGCTAAAATAAATCAATTAGCCATTAATGAAAAAATACAAATCAATTCAATTTCGCCAATTGTCCGACATAAAATTAGTGATTTATTTACAGAAAGCTATTATTCACAACACATAACCGTTTCGGATAAGAAAGCAGAAATTTATCACCTTATGCTCGACTTTTCGGATAAAATCAAAACTTGAAATAATTTTAGACTGATTGATACCCCCTCAGTATTTTGGCCTTGAAATCTGATTGCTCCGTCCCTCGCAATGACTTTTGAAATCTCCTTACGCATACATCGCCAAAGCCGCATCCTCCTTCCCCCGCATGACCAAAGCCTCCGCATCGGTTTTATCGCCATAACCGCATAAATGCAAGACGCCATGAATGATAACGCGGCGTAGTTCCTGCTCAAAAGAGACGCCAAAATCTTTGGCATTGTCCCGAACGCGGTCAATACTGATGAAAATATCGCCTTCAATCGGGCTTGTGGCGTAAGGGAAAGTGATAATATCCGTCAACGTGTCGTGATTGAGGTATTCGACATTTATTTGCACCAAATAATCGTCACTGCAAAAAATATAACTGACCGAACCAATGCGTTTGTCTTCGCTTTCGGCTACGCGGTGAATCCAATCCATGACCCCCTCAGTATCGGGCAGTTCAAAATCAATGTCTTCGACGTTGAAAATAATCGGCGCGTCGGTTTCGTCAAAATCGGGTATATCAGAAAAATCTGGAATCATCTTTTTTTTGAATTAAAAATTAAAAATTAAAGGAAATTACAAATGATGAACTATGAATTTGTAAAGGACTAACAATCAATTATTTACGAATTCATCATTTATAGTTCCAGCAATTTTCGCTTTAGGATTTTCACGGCGGCGTAGCTGCCAAATCTTGGTAATATTTGAACGCGTCACCAATTTTCTACGCGGTGTAACCGCGAAACAAGCGGTTTTGCGGTTACACCGCGTAGAAAATCGGCTTCGTATGCTTGGTATTACCGAGGTTTTGCAGCTACGCCGCAACCTAAAATCCCAAAGCGGGAATTGCTGTTATAATTCATCGTTCATCATTATCTAAAAATACATCAGCCGTTGACAAATTACTTGTCAACGGCTGATATATTTTTTAACAATCAACTAGGGGTAAGTCCTAAAATTCTGATTGTCGGAGTGGTCGAGGGCTTTTTTAACAACGAAAATAATTGCCAAAATAAGCGTGTAAGTGAGCGTTGCAGTCATATTTTTACGTTTGATTTTTGCGTATAGAACGCAGATTTCCTTCTTGTCGCTGCTTGTAATAATGCCTCAAAGGTAAAAAACTTTCCGTATGACCACTACTTTCTCTGTCAAGTTTAATGAGAATTTAAAACAGATGCTCGACGAATATGTCGAACGCTTCAATCGCCCCGACTTCATTGCGGACGACCCGATTTCGATTCCGCACCGCTTTTCAAAACCGCAAGATATTGAAATTACGGCGTTTTGGACGGCTATTTTGGCTTGGGGACAACGAAAAACCATCATAAACAGCGCAAATCGCTTGTTTGAGTATATGGACAATGCGCCGTATGACTTTATAAAAAATCATCAAGAGACGGATAGAAAGCGGTTTGAGAACTTCAAACACCGCACTTTTCAACCCACCGACGCGTTGTATTTTCTTGAATTTTTACAACAATTTTACCAAAACAATGACTCGCTAGAAACGGCTTTTGCGCGTCACCTTGACGATTTCGGATTTGGGATGGCGGATTTCGGTGGCTCTCCGACTTCCCAAATCCCAAATCCGAAATCGAATACCCCCTCAGTATCAACGGCTCTCATAGGCTTTCATAAAGATTTTTTCGACTTGCCCGACGTTCCGCACCGCACCCGTAAGCACGTCGCAACGCCTTTGTCGAAAAGTACCTGCAAACGGCTTTGTATGTTCCTGCGGTGGATGGTGCGGCAAGACGATAAAGGCGTTGATTTTGGGATTTGGCACACTATCAAGCCGTCGCAATTGCTGATGCCGCTTGATGTTCACGTCGAACGACACGCCCGACGCCTCGGTTTGCTCACGCGACCGCAAACGGATTGGCAA
>JAYTMW010000552.1:0-2030 GCA_043728105.1 Saprospiraceae bacterium
ATCTTGAAACCACCGATTTTAATCGGTGGGTAAAGAATTACCACGAAACACATCTATCTTCTTTTCAAAAACATCACATTTAGTAAGTATAGATGTGATGTTTTTGAAAAGAAGATAGATGGCATCCGTGGATTTGCATAGCCCACCGATTAAAATCAGTGGTTTCAAGATGATAGATGTCGTCGAACACGTTTAATCGCACAGGTCGGATAAATCCGCCGCTACAAAAAGCTTAAAATTATCAAAAATACTGAGGGGCCCCTTCTTTGTGATTTGCGCACTCATTTTCCAATTAATTAGTAAAAATTTTTTATGGAAACAAATCCAACTATCATTAATACGCCTAAATATAAAACGGGTATTAAAATTTTCGCTCCCGCAAGTGTTGCCAATGTAGCGTGTGGTTTCGATATTTTAGGTTTCGCTTTGGCACAACCGGGCGATGAAATTATTGTTCGTTTTTCTGATACACCGGGCTTGCGGATTACTAAAATTACAGGTGGAAAATTACCATACGAACCTGAACGGAATACGGCAGGTTTTGCAGCATTAAAATTGCTTGAACATTTGGGCGAATCCAAGCGTGGTATCGAAATGGAAATTCATAAGAAAATGCCTTTCGGTAGCGGGTTGGGTTCGAGTGCGGCGAGTGCGGCAGGGGCGGTTGTGGCTATCAATGAATTGTTGCGCCGACCATTAGAAAAACGTGATTTGATGTATTTTGCACTTCAAGGTGAGAGCATTGCGAGTGGGGCTATGCACGCTGATAATATTGCGCCTTCATTATTGGGCGGCTTTACACTCGTGCGTGATAGTGAAACGTGTGATGTACATCGAATACACGTACCTCGTGGGATGTATGCAACGGTGATTTATCCAAAAGTTGAGGTGTTGACGAAAGAAGCTCGTGCTATGTTGAAGACGGAAGTACCCTTGAAAACGATGGTAAAACAATCCGCAAATATGGGTGCATTTATTATCGGTATGTTCAATTCTGATTTTGAACTCATAAAACGGTCACTTGTGGACATGGTTATTGAGCCACAAAGAGCGCAATTAATTCCTAATTTTTATGAAGTAAAAGATGCTGCATTGGGTGAAGGTGTATTGGGTTGTTCAATTTCAGGTTCTGGGCCTTCCATTTTTGCATTAAGTCATAATAGTTTGACGGCTGAAAGGGCAGGTGATGCGATGCGAAAAGTTTACGAAAAACATAAAATTGAGTGTGAATTATACGTTTCTCCAATCAATATGGAAGGCACTGTTTTACTTTGATTTTTATTGAAAAAAAGCAATCGTGTTCCACGTGGAACACGATTTTTTAATAACAAATTAGATAACAAACTCGCAAAGCGGCTTTTCGAGTCACATTGCGAGTTTGTTATTGATAACCAATTAATTATGAGATTATATAGTACCAAGAATCCTACTGAATTTGTGGATTTAAAAACAGCCGTTTTTGAAGGTTTACCTAAGGATAATGGCTTGTTTATGCCTGAGTTTATACCACAAATGTCTTCTGATTTTATAAAAAATATTAAAAATCATTCGTTTCAAAGTATCGCTTTTGAGGTTTCAAAGACCTTATTGCAAGGCGCAATTCCCGATAGTGACTTGAAAAACATAATCGAATCGTCTATTGATTTCCCTGCACCCGTTGTTCGATTGGATGATGATACGCATGTTTTGGAGCTTTTTCATGGGCCATCATTGGCTTTTAAAGATTTTGGCGCACGGTTTATGGCCCAATTAATGAGTTATTTTAACCGTGGAAACAACAAAGAATTAGTGATTTTGGTTGCTACTTCGGGTGATACAGGTGGGGCAGTGGCTTTTGGGTTCTATAAAACATTGGGTATAAAGGTCGTTATTTTATATCCAAGTGGTAAGGTGAGTAATTTGCAAGAGAAACAATTGACGACTTTGGGTGAAAATATAACCGCTTTGGAGGTTAACGGAACGTTTGATGATTGCCAAGCATTGGTCAAAAAAGCCTTTTTGGATAAGGAATTACAAGCAAATATCCGTTT
>JAYTMW010000553.1:0-22511 GCA_043728105.1 Saprospiraceae bacterium
GAAGATGAGTTTCAATTGGGTGCTTTGAAGGCAAATATTGGTCTTCATGCGTCGGGTTTTAAGGTGGGCAACACGTTTTATCAGTCCGTTCAACCCCGCATTGGTTTGAACTACCCCCTCAGTAATGACCTCGCTTTGAAGGCTTCTTTCACGACCATGCGCCAATACATCAACCTTTTGACCAATGAACGCATTGGTTTGCCGACCGACCTTTGGGTGCCGAGTACGGAGCGCATCAAACCGCAAGATGCTTGGCAAGCTGCCATCGGAGCTGCCAAAACGGTGCAAGATGATTATGAAGTGAGTGCCGAAGTATATTATAAAAAAATGACCAATGTTATCTCTTATCGTGAAGGCGTGAGCTATTTGGGTAGCGACAATGGTTGGGAAGATAAAATCACGCAAGGCGTAGGCGAAACGTATGGTTTAGAGCTTTTTGTGCAGAAAAAAATTGGTAAATTCACGGGCTGGGTTGGCTACACGCTCTCTTGGAACAACCGTCAATTTGACAATGAAGACCCTACGCTCAGAGTCAATAATGGAAAAGTTTACCCTTTCAAATATGACCGTCGCAACGATTTTAAAGCCCTTTGTACCTATAATTTTAGTGAAAAATTTTCTTTCACAAGCTCTTGGCAATACAGTACGGGTAACTCCGTTTCGCTGCCCGAAATCACGTATAGCGCACCGCAAAGACCTGAAAATGTGGACAATCCTTTCATCGGTGGGGGCTATCGAGCCTTAGAAATTATTGGTGATAAAAACTCATATCGTATGCCTTCGTATCACCGTTTAGATGTTAATTTTGAGTGGACAAAAAAGAAAAAAAGGTTTACCCGTACTTTTTCTTTGGGTGCATACAATGCGTATAGCCGTGCAAATCCCGTGTTTTTATATCGAGATTCAAACGTGACAACCGTGAATGGTCAACAAGCGGAAACGCCCGTTTTTAGGCAGTTTAGTTTGTTGCCCATTGTGCCTTCTATTGCTTATAATTTTAAATTTTAATGTAGCGGCGGATTTATCCGCCGAGCGTAAGTGTTTGATAATCAACGTATTATATCCGTCTGAATCCGACCTATGCGATTAAAACATCTATCATCTTGAAACCACCGATTTTAATCGGTGGGCCATGTAAATCCACTAATGCCATCTATCTTCTTTCTAAAAACATCACATCTAAACGTGTATGATGTGATGTTTTTGAAAAGAAGATAGATGTGGGTCAGTGTGATTTGTTACCCCCCGATTGAAATCGGGGGTTTCAAGATGAAAGATGTTTTTAATCACAAGGTTGGATAAATCCGCTGCTACATACCCCGCAGTATTTCTTAACTTATTTCAATAAAAGTAACATGAAAAAAATAATTAAACATATAAAAACCTTAGCGGCAGTTGTTGCCCTCATCACGGTTGTAAGTTGCTCAAAAGAAAGGTTGCTCAACTATTTCAATCCCGTTGTGGATATAACAATTCCCGAAAATGCAGCCCGTTTGGTGATGATTGGGCGCATCGTGGGCGGTTCGGATTCGATTGAATTGTTCATCACCAAAAGCCGTGGTGCTTTGGATACGACCTTGCTCAATAGCAACATCGTGAGTGGTTTTGGCGATAGAGGCAACAGTGCTTTTGACACCGTGAATAGTGCCGTGGTGAAGGTATTTAAAGATGGTGTTTTGTTTGCGACCCCTCAGTATTTTGCCAATGGAAAGTATCTGGCGAAGCTCACAAAACGGATTCCCGAAGACCGATCTATTTACACGGTTCAAGTGAGTGCAACAGGTCTTGCGACCATTGAAGCGACCCAACAAATGGTATCTGCTCCCGTGACGTTTGATTCCGTTTCGGTGCTTGAAAACGTGAAAGTGTCAAAACCATTGGATTTAAACAACCCATTCGACCCACTCGGCGACCCTTACAATGCCGTGCAGTTCAATCTCACGTTTAAAGACAAGGCGGGCGAACAAAATTATTATTCTGCTTTTGGCACGGCGCAGTTGCCAACCGAAGCAATACCCCGTGGCTTGCGTTGCGATAGTCGTGACCCTGCCTCTGAAAATAATTATTTGAACGCCAAAAACTTGGACGGTAAAGTTATCAATTGGACGACGCACACCCGCCGTATAGGTAGAGGTGGTGGGCCAAACGGTGGCGGTGGACCAGGTGGTGGTGGGCCAAAAGGTGGCGGCCCCAACCAATCTGCAACCATTCCCGTTGGTACAGTCGTTGAGTTGACGCTCGTTTCAGCTTCTTACGACCGTTATTTATTTGAGCAATCGTATGCTACTTATTTGAGTGGTACGAAAAATCCGTTTGCTGAACCCGTTATTTTGCATAGCAATGTCAAAAATGGTTTTGGTGTTTTGACAACGGCGGTTGAACGGACTAAGGTTATTCGGTTTTAAATAAAAAATAGGTAAAAATACTGAGGGGGTGCTTCCATTTTTGGGAAGCACCCCCTCAGTATTTTATCAGCCGATAAAGGTAAATCTGCAAACTACTTCAAAAACTCCGAAGGCATTTGCCCCGTCGCTTTCTTCACCGCCCGATTAAAAGTAGATTTTGAATTGAACCCACAATCAAAAGCAATAGCCAAAAGCGTGAGGTGTTTGAGCTTAGGGTCGTTGATTTTTTCTTTGAAAATATTGACCCTAAATTCATTGACAAAATCGTTAAAGTTTTTCTGAAAGGCGGTGTTTATGACGTTGGAAATCAATGAGTTATGCGAGTTTAACGTATCTGAAAGTTCGCTTAAAGTGAGTTCGGAATTGAGGAAAAGTTTGTCATGTTGCATCGCATTTTCAATCTTCGTTTTCCATTTTTCTAACTCTTGAAAGTCGAGTTTTGGCTCTGTTTTGGGTACTGTTTTCCCCTCATTTTCCACGACTGCCAAGCTAATGAACGGCTCACTACCTTCTTTTTTTTCATCAAAAACAAGATGCCGTGGTTGCGCCTGCACGTAGCCCGCAAAGCTGATGTAGTAGATGACGGCCGCCACAATAGCACGCTGAATCCAAATATCCCAAAACGATAATTGTGTCCAAAAACCAATGATAAAAAAGACCAAAGCCGACACCACGGCTAAGACAATGGCCCACAAAAAATTTCGATACCACTCAAAACGTACCCCCTCAGTATCGGAGCGTTCTATGGGCAACCAAGTCAAATATTTTTGATACAATCGCCACGATGCCACCATGTAAACACAAGCGGAAATGATTGAAATATAAGTCTCAATATCGCCTATGTGTAAGGGGTTATGCACCTTGTTGGCCCACCAATCTACCATGTTTTTGCCCATCAGAAAAAGGGATAAATGATACATAAAATAGACGCAATAAGGTATAAAATGCTTGAAATCTTGCTTTGTAAATTGAAAATCGGTATTGATTTGCGTTTTCAGATAGTAATAAATAATCGGGCCAATAACAAGCCCTATGTCGTGTGGAAAAAACCAAAGCTCTTGCCCCAAAATATAAATGCCCATGAAACCGAGCATCCAACTCAGGTTGAAAATGCACAATGCGGCTATCAAAGCGGACATCCAAAAATCGGATTTACGTTCTTCTTGTATCCCTCTTTTGATGAATAAAAAAATGTAAATTAGCCCTTGAACGAAGGCAAAAAGTAAGACGATGGCGTAGATATTGAGTCGGATGTTCATAAAAACGAATGTTTAATTGATTGTTTTTCAATGATTTATGATAATATTTGTGTCTATGATAACGAGAGACAATTTTAAGTTTAGTGTTAACTTGCGTCAAGTTTTAAACTCTGTCCATTACCCATATCTTTTTAAACACCATAGTTCCGTAGGAACGGTTCATATTGTAGCCGTGGATTTCAATTCACGGGTGTGAAAAACGTTATTTTTCAGAGTTCCGTAGGAACGGCACATATAAAAAATGACTAAATGCACCGTTCCTACGGAACTCAATTAAATATTAACACTTATTTTACCGTGGATTGAAATCCACGGCTACAATATGAACCGTTCCTACGGAACTATAATGTTAAAAAAGATGTGGGTAATGGACAGAGTTTCAAACTTGACGCAAGTTGTGATAAATTTAATATTAACCCTCAAAAAACAAAAGTCTTCCCCTCATCCACGGCTTTCACTTCCACGATTAATTTGCCTTTCATAGTCGCCGCATTACCGTTCATAATCATGGATTTATCAGCGATGTATTCCAAGCGAGTACCCACCGCTACTTCCCACATTTTGCTCGATAGTGGCATCCACATACCCGTATAACTTGTGTTGACACTCGCATCGGGTTTCACTTCTTTGATGCCTACACCTTTTGGCAAAAAGCTACTGTTTTTGAGATATATTTTCACTTTTTTAACGCTTTCGGTGCTTTGAGCATAAGTAATATTTGACATCGCAAAGAAGGTGATAATGGTGCATATTGTTGAAATAAATACTTGCTTTTTCATTTTTTTGTAGATTTTAAATTTGAAATATTTAAGGATTTTTTACACGGATTAAAGGATTCATGGGATTTAAGGATTTTTTTTTGAAATAAGGAAATTAAAAAATCCTTAAATCCCATAAATTCTTTAATCCGTGTAAAATGAGAAATTAATTTTTATAACCCATTGACAAATTAGTATCACCAACAAGTTTCAAGGCAACGGATACTTCTTCATTTGATTTATTCTGTACCATCAAAGCGGTGTCTTTATCCACCTTGACATTTACTTTTTGATTGGGTTTTACGACTTGATAGGTGTGCGTACCGCCTTTAATGGGAGCCATATAAATCGTAACATCTTTTGAAGAAATATTTTTCAAACTGACTAAATAAGCACTATGCTCATTGTTGCCTAAGATGAAACTATCATTTCCTTTGATAGTCGTAACAGATGTAAGTGTGCGGCAAGAGGTTGTGAAAGCGATTAAAGCGATGCAAACGATGATTAACTTTTTCATTTTTATTTGATTTAGAATGTGAGAAATATTTAGAATTAATTATAAAATCTTAGGCATTTAGAAGGTTGGTTCCTATAATTTTTATTAATAGATTTGATAAGAAATAGTCAATACGTTGTCATTAAAATTTTTGATAAACAAATGTCCGTCGGTTGGAATGGTTACTGATAATTTTGAATTGGCTAATAAAGAAGGGTTAAGCCATTTTTCAGTTCCGTTGCTTTTTACATAATACACTTCGCAAGATTGATTGGGCGCAGGATTGATAAGCGTGACCGTAAAACTTGGGTGCGTAACATCTTTCCACATCCGAAATTCACCCTTTGCAGGTAGTTCAAATTTACCCGATTTGGGTTCAATGGTAGCCATGCTTCTGTTTGAATTACAAGACATTAATAGGCTGACGATGGATAAACAATACAATAGCTTTTTCATTTTTAATAGATTTTAATTGTGATAAAATTTTTGTTTAACAACTAATTATGATACAAATGTCTATCAAAATCAAAGGGGCATCGCTTCAAAATATAGTTTGACACACGGTTTTATGAGCGTAAAGAGGTCAAAATATAACTTGATACTTTACAGAGGAGGCCCCTCAGTATTTTTTCGAAATTCAACATAAAAACCCAAAAAAATGATTTTCATAAAGTATTGACAATCAATATTATATAAACTTTTAACTGGGTTTTCATTGTCAATAGGGAATAAAAGATTTTAATAATTTTTTAGTAATAAAATGAGTTGTTAAATAACTTGGTACTAAATTGCTTTTTTCTATTTTTACAAAATAAAAAAACAAGCATAATGAACCTAAAATTTTTCGTAACACTCCTTTTTATTGGCTCAATTCATTTTTTGCAAGCCCAATTCATCACCAACGGCACGGCACAGCTCACGAGTGAACGCTGTTGGACACTTACGCCCCCACGCAATAGTGTGGTTGGTTCGGTTTGGAACGAAACGAAAATTAACTTGAATGAATCGTTTGATGTGTCATTGGATATTTTTTTGGGATGCAATGATGCGGGTGCGGATGGCATTGTGTTTGGCTTTCAACCCGTGAGTACGTCCATTGGTTCGGTGGGGGAAGGTTTGGGTTTTGGTGGCGTGAAGCCTTCCATCGGCATCGAGTTTGATACGTATCAAAATAGCACTCAAAATGACCCTTCTTTCGACCACGTGGCGATTATCAGCAATGGCATTGTGAATCATAGTAGTGCAACAAATCTTGCGGGGCCCAAATCTATTGGTAGCAACGGCAATATTGAAGACTGCCAATTTCATGATTTTAGAGTGCTCTGGGACGCTAAAAAGAAGAAATTAGAGCTTTTTTTAGATTGCCAGCCCATTTTGGACTACACAGGCGACATTGTAAAGAATATTTTCAAAGGCGACCCATTTGTTTATTGGGGTTTCACCGCCGCAACGGGTGGGGCAGTGAATGAACAAAAAATATGCTTAAAATACAGTTCTTTTTTAGCCAATTTACCCGACACAACAATATGCGTGGGTGGGCAAGTGAAGTTGAAAGCAAGCAACGGCGTGTCTTATAAATGGTCGCCCGCCACGGGTTTGAGTAGCACAACCGTACCCGACCCAATAGCCAAACCCGATAAAACAACCGAATATAAAGTAGTGGTGACGGATAAATGTGGACGTGAATTTCCAGATTCGTTGACCGTGAAAGTGGGTGGTACGCCCATTGTTTTTGACCTCGGTAGAGACACAACGCTTTGTGCAGGACAAGTTTTGCCTTTAAACCCAAAAATAGCGGATGCAAAATTTCGTTGGCAAAATGGTAGTACAGCACCCACTTTTGATGCCAACACGACGGGTTTTTATAGCGTGGTGGTTGAAAAAAACTTCTGTTTTGCTTCGGATAGTATTCGTTTAAAATTTACGAAGGCCCCCTCAGTAAATTTGGGAAATGATACCGTTTTGTGTCTCAATAAAAAACTTGTTTTGAGAGCAAGTGGGGAAAACACGACTTATAAATGGCAAGATGGGACAAATTTGAGTAGCTATGTGGTTCTCAATCAAGGTACTTATTTTGTGAACGCTATCAATCAATGCGGTGAAGTTTTCGATGCCGTGAAAGTGGAGTATGAAGATTGTCGAGAAGTGTATATTCCCAACAGTTTTTCACCCAACGGTGATGGTCAAAATGAAACATTTATGGTCTTTTCGGGCAACGATGTGGTTAAGGTAAATAGCCTTCAAGTATTCAACCGATGGGGTGGTTTGGTCTATTCTGCCAAAGATTTTTTGCCCAACGATTTGAGTGTTTCATGGGATGGAAAAAACCTGCCAACGGACGTTTACACCTACACAGTTGAATTACTTTTTAAAGACGGTGAGACAGAATTTAAGTACGGCAACGTGACCCTCATGCGGTAGTAGCACCCCCTCAGTATTCCAAGAAAAATACCCTATTTTTTGTATATTCATAAGGAAAAACCGTTAATTAACACTTCATAAGGGCAATAAAATTCAAGATGGGCGTTCCAAGAACAGCCTTTTAAAAAAAGCAAGATGCTCAAAGGCAATACCGATTGTAAGCATTTTTTCATTTTTTAAAAACAAACATCATGAAAAAGGTCCTTTTAAGTTTCCTTTTTGGAACATTCATGGCAGCTTTTGTGCAAGCCCAATCAACGCCCGAACCACCGATGGCAGACAATCCAAAAGGTGAAAAATCGGAGATGCCTTCGGGAGAATCGCAACTAACGGATGTCAATGTTTTGGCAAAAAATCTGTTGACCATTATGACACCCAAGCTGGGTTTGACAACCGAGCAAAGTCCAAAGGTATTAACTTCTTTGACGACTTTTCTTCAAGCCAAGTCAGGCATTGTGCCACTGATGGACAAAGATCCGAAAAGTTACAGCGAAAAGTTTGGGGTCATTCATGGCGACATGATGAAGGGATTAAAAGTAATCCTCACGCCGCAGCAAGTGACGCAATTCATGGGTTTGATGCCAAAGGAAAATGACTCTAAGAACGTCATGAATCATTTGTTTTTCTAACGGGCAGCAAATCTCAAAAACCGATTATCTAACCAAATCCCTTTCGCACGTGCGGGAGGGATTTTTTAATGTAGCGGCGGTTCTGCCTGCGGCAGGCAGGTTTAACCGCCAGCAATTCCGCATATGAAAAAAAACGAACCACAGATGACACTGATTTAACTGATTTGCACTGATTTTTTCTGTTTTAAGCCTAATAATCAGTTTTAGTAGAAAAAATCAGTTAAAATCAGTTAAAATCAGTTAAATCAGTGTCATCAGTGGTTTATTTTGTCCACATGCGGAATTGCTGGATAAATCCGCCGCTACAAAATGTTAGTGCTGAACCATAATTTTCTCCACTTTCCTTTCTCCCGAAGCCTCATATTCAACCAAATACAGACCATTGACTAAGCCTTTTACATCAATATCAACCAAGCCATTGCTCTGTCCTATCTTAGTATAAACAACTTGACCAACGTTGTTTAACACTCTAATAGACCACGAATTGTCATTATCAGCATTGATAAAAACATTGATTCTGTCCTTTGCAGGGTTAGGGCTAATCATAAACTCTGGTGTTTTTGCTTTAAAGGCATCACTTGGGAAAGTCAATGAATTGCTACTGGCTTGCGCTACAAAGCCCACTTCATCATCTTCTTTAGCTGACCCACTCATATTGCTGGGTGCAGAATCCAAATCACTTTCATTGCAAGCCATGACTTGCGCCGTTTGCGTGATATTTTGATTGTTTTTCAAAACAAATAAATGGAAAGTAGCCGTTGCGGAAGCTCCTGCCTCAATTTTATCAAGCGACCATATCCCATTCCAAGAATCATAATGCCCTTTATCAGCGTAAGCCGCTTGATAGGCATAAGACCCTGCGCCATTGTTGGTGCGTTTGTAAGGCGGCAACCAATTGATTTTGACCCCTGTGGCAGGTGAAATACCTCTATTTTTGACGGTCAAAGTGTATTTTATGGAGCCGTAGAGTGGCAAACCATCGTTATCGGCTTTGAGTTCGAGGTCTAAATCGGGTTTTTCGGGGATGATGGGCGTAGCACTTTGATAGCGATAAACATCCCGTGGAGTAAAACGCCCCCAAGCGGCATTGTTGCTCAGAATATTCATATTACTAAAAACAATTGCTGGCGCACCAAATTGGACGAAAGTTGAATCCAAAATGTACGGGCCAATGTTTGTGCGAGAGTTCCACGTTTTACCAAAATCATTCGTTGCAGCCGTGTAAAGGGTTTGACGCACGGTATCTTGAAACATCGAAACGAAGGTGTTTGTGCCAGGTACATTGTCAATTGGCCACGCTGCGTAGCTCGGCATATCGCCTTCAGCTTCTTGCCAAGATGCACCGCCATCAGTGGTGTAAAGTGGTCGAATCGTTGACGTGCCGATACCCCTCAGTACCATACCATTATTGCTGTCCGAAAAAGCAATTCGTGTGGTAAAAATGGAATGATTAGAAAAACGTGCACCCGCAGTCCAATTCCTACCTCTATCTGTTGAACGCCAATAATTATCTTCTCCCGTTGCAAAATTGAAAATCACCATAAAAATGGTATTGCCAATCACTTGAAATTCGTTAATGAGACCAAATTCTTCGGCGGCATTAATTTTGGGCAGATTAGTTTGGGGTAGTCGCTGAAATGTGTTACCTCCGTCGGTTGTGTAAAGTACAACCATGCCCAGACTGTCAGGGTCGCAAGCCAAAATGCCGTTGTTGTCGTCCCAAAAATAAACGACATTTGGATAAGTAGGTGGTTGAAGCGGCATCATTTGCCAAGTTGCACCGCTATCTACGGTGCGTTGGAAAGTATATTCGCCCGTATTGTTTGCCGTTAGCATGTGTGCTTTTCGACCGTTCATGGGTTCGATGTGGATAAACTGTCCAGTTGCAATAGGAAAAATCGTTCCTTTGCGGTAGGTTTTGCCGCCATCACCCGTCCGATAAAACTCCACTTTTTTGGGATTTGCTGTGTCTATAACAGCTTCACGTGTCCATGTCCAAAGGGTGTTGATGTCGGGAGTTGCGAGATAATAAGGTGCAGCATCGGTCGAGGGTACATTCTGTTTTACCCATTGCGCCGAAAGTGAAAAAGTGGCAAAAAGCACAAAAGAAAGTGCGCATAATTGTTTTGTTCTCATAATGAAATTGTTTTTTTAGAAGTTAAAAAATGATATTTATAAATGGGGGGTAATTGTATTTGTAAAATTGAAAAAATACTGAGGGGTAAATACTCTTTTAAAATGTCAAAGTGGATACCCCCTCAGTATTTTAGGTTTGAAAACCTACTGAATTTTCGTAAACTTTTTAACCAACAGCTCGCTTCCTTTTTTCAATTGAATGGTATAAACACCCACGGGGAATTGGGTAATGTTCACGGTTGTTTTACCTTGAAAATCATTTTCCGTATGCACATTCCGTCCATAAATATCGAAAATTGACAAGGTTTGGTCAGGCTCATTTTTATCATCCCATTCAATTTTGACAACATCGTGGGCGGGGTTTGGGTAGGCATTCAATAAAAGAGCGTGGTTGCGTTTGAGCGATGACACGCCACCGTCATAAGGTTGGTCATAAAGATTGGCAGCCCAAATGCCACGACCGTAAGTACCCGCATAGATTTTTCCTACGCCTTCATGTATTTTCAAATCCGTTACCATCACGCCTCGTGGCATACCAATTTGAAACTCGGCAAATGCGTTTTTAGTCGCATCTTTATAAAAAACACCAACGCCTGTGCCTACATAAACAGCACCAACTGGACTATCACCTTGCACTGCGATTGACCAAATTGGAACACTCGGCAAGCCCGTTGTAATATTCGTCCACGTTGTGCCACCGTCTTCTGAGTAAAATAATTTGCGTGAATGGTCAGGATTTTCAGCCTCATAACCGACATTAAAGCTGACCCAAATCTTATTGGCTTGCGTTGGATGAATGGCTATATCACTGATGCCACTTTCTGGAAAATCTGGATTCCAAATATTCGTCCACGTTGTACCACCATTCGCCGTTTTGTAGAGCGTATATTCGGGTTGAAAAGTCTCCGCATTGATGCTTAGTCGAGCCGCCAAAATGGTGTTTGCGTTAGATTGAGCAATTGCCAGAGCGGTGGTTGTGTTATAAATTTCACTATTTTCAAATGTAGAAATCTGTTGCCACGTATTACTTCCATCAGTTGTTCGCCAAATATTAGCCATTCGTCCTTGAACAATGATATTTGGGTTGGCTTCGTACATTTCCATTGGGGTCAGCCAATCGCCTTGGTCAACGCTATCTATTGCGGTTGAAACCGTACGATAAGTTGCGCCGCCGTCCTCGGTTTTGATTGTCCAACCATAATATACCGTACCGTAATAAATTTTTGGATTTGTCGGATGAATCATGGGTACAAATCCGTCACCACCCAAAACAGCGTACCAAACACCATCACGCCGTGCCAATGTCCCGTTATCTTGCGCCCCACCCATGACGATGCTTGGGTTACTTTTACTGACCGTTATGGCGTAAAACTCATTGTTAGAAATACCGTTACCCACAAACTCCCATTGAGTTGGGAAAGTGTAACAACCTGGCGTAAATGCTTGGGTGATGAGTTCAAAAAGGTCATTTCTGCCGTTTTTGCAATCGTTAATTTTTTCATTGTTGCCTGGCGTGAGGTTTCGAGTTTTGTATAATCCGCCATCGGTTGCCAAGAAATAACTGCCCGAATTGGGTTGATATTCGCCCCAATGATGGTCAGCGTGGGCACTTTCACCAAGCGAATTAGCCCAAAAGGTGGTTTTATCGAAAGTCATACCACCGTTCAAAGAACCCCACATATCCACCCCACTGATAAATATTTTATCTCGATTTTTGGGGTCAATGGTTAGCACCAAATCGTATGAGCCTTGAGAGCCGATGTCAGATGAATCGCCCAATATCCAACCTTGTGTGTTGGGTACGGAGGGGTATTGACCACGATTTTCCCACGTTTTGCCACCATCCAGTGTTCGAGCCAACGCACCAAAACGGTCTTGATGAAAATCTGAATCGAACTCAGAAGAATACAGATACACACAGTTTGGGTCAGACGAAGCAATGGCAATTTTTTGGTAGTTAGCTTTAAATTTAGGATTGTTTATAGTGGTTTTGATGGAATCCATGACCCGCCAAGTTGCCCCAAAATCGTCGGATTTTTGAATCTGAAAACTAAAAGCAGACGCTGAATAACGCTTCCGATAAAGGGCATAAATGCGTTCTGGGTTGGCTAAATCAGCATAAGCGGCACTTTTAAAAAAATTATTATTGGGTGATGCAAATGGTGGTTGGTAGTTGGTCGTCAACGTTTGTTTCCAAGTGTGACCACCATCAACGGATTTATACATACCATTTTGCTTGACAACCACAACTTCATTTGAGCGACGAGGATGCACCCAAAGGTTTGAGATAAATGTACCCGTTCCAAAGTCGGCATCAATGGGCAGCCAAGTGTTACCCCCGTCGGTCGTTTTATATAATTGGCTGCCTATACCATTGCCATACCAACCTCCTCTGCCATCCCTATCACCCGTTGCGAGGTAAATGACATTACTATTGGATTGATCAATGGCAATATCGCTGATTTCCATTATCGGAAGATTCATCGAAATATTTATCCAAGATTTGCCACCGTTCCAAGTTTTCCAAACGCCACCCGTAGATGTGCCTACCCATATATTGAGCGTATCCCAAATAGAAAATTCTATGCAATTAAGGCGACCTAAGCCTGCATTATCCACCGATTTGTTGCTGGACGTAGAAGGGTCAGTGTATGCCAAATCAATAGGGTCGGTGACAGGCCCCAACAACCGCCAATTACCATCGGGATTGGTAAAATTGACACTTGCGGCTACTGGATTTTGTTTTTCATATTCCACAAAAGCATCCAGCCGTTGCTTAGATTGGCTCGGAACGTCTTTCAGCCTATTGTCCATTTGCCAACGATACAGTTTGCGTTGAAATTTGACCAATTCATCGTCTTTATGACGGCGATCTGAGCGCATTTCTTCGGGATGCTCTTTGCGCCAAAGGTGAAAAGCGATGGTCAATTCAGCGACTGTGGCTTTCTCGAATGGCGTTTTGAGGTAGGGTGCTTGTAGCCATGCTTCGGCTTCATACTCATATTGTTCTTCATTGTCTTGTTCTTTTATGCCTTCTTTTTCGATTCTATCAAGCATTTTAGAAGGTAAGACAGTAAGATTTTTGTTGCCTTTTGTTTTGCCATCTTGAGCATTTAAAAGGGTGACACTCCAAACAAAAAAGAGGAGTATCGAACATTTGGTGATGGTATTTTTCATTGGTCAATATTTTTAGAAGTTAAAAAATGATATTTATAAATGGGGGGTAATTGTTTTTTATTTAATACTGAGGGGTATCAATTTTTACATCCTTCATATATGGCATAAACTGTGGTGATTTTATTGTCAATAGAATTGCGATATTTATTTTCCGTCCACAAGCCTTCCGCATTGCCTTTGATGTCAAAAACTTCGCCTTCATCAACCTTTATAGAAAAATGCCTGTCTTTATCCATTTTGTAGCGCGCAAAACCCTTGAGATTGCCTTTGACCGATAATGGCTCGACGGGTATATACCAATAGTTGTTAATAGGGCATCCTGCAAAAAAAAGACGCATGGGGTCATCTGCAATTTTTTGGTTGGCATCCCAAACAATATCTACTCTACCACAAATTTCGATTCGTGTATGTAGGTGCGTATATCGTTTTAGCCAACCTTCGGGTGCATATTCATAGCTGAATGAGAGGGTGTCGCCTTTACTTGATTTGCCATAATATCGTGTCACTTGACCTTTTTCATTGTAGGTCAGAAATCCGATTGATGTCATGGTATCAAGTGGATAAGAGGTATAAATTTGTTTGACAATATCGTTATCATAAATTAAATCTCGAATCAAAGAAAGCGTATCGTTATCTAATCGCCTGATTGTCAGCAATTTACCTTTCTCATTGTAAGCAAAATGAAACGCCGATTTATAGGTTACGCCTTCATATTTTCCGTTTTCTTTTAACATTGACAACCTACCTTCTGTATCATACGAATAGTACATTGTATTACTTGTATCAGAAAAATCTACCCGAACCAAACGGCATTGAGCTGATAACTGAAAGGCTGTTAAGAAGATAATGAATGCGAGGCATGTTGTTTTCTTTTTCATTGTTAGATATTTTTAATTTAAAAAAAAGGGTTGAAATACTGAGGGGCCTTCTTTTTTATCGCTTCACAATCTTCTCTTTAAAAATATTTTTCTCATCGGTCACTTTAAGAACTAAGTAACGGGTAAATAATAACATGGTCTAATTTTCATAGGAGCAGAGCTGCGCAATATTTGTAGCATTGCAGTTAACCGAGTTTTCTAAGTTGCAGCGCACCGAAATCATGACTGTTTCTGTGCGCTGCACCTTAGAAAATTCGGTTAACTGCGATGCTACAAATATTACGGTGCTCTGCACCTACCCGACCATGTTACTTTTTACTCGTTACTGAATTCTGAGGTATTACTTCGTAATAATTAATCTCTTTACTTGTATTTCTTCACCAATTGGTGCAATTTTTACCAAATAAATGCCCGATGGAAGGTCTTTTAAAAACATCGTTTCCGAATGTATTATCGCATTTACAATGGTTTTTGACCACCAGATTCGACCATTCATATCGTTCAAACTAAGATTTACATTAGTTTTTTGCTCTAAACTAAAATCAATTGTAAATTCGGTTTGTGCTGGATTCGGATAAACAGTAAAATCGTATTTGGTATTATTTTTATTAAAAATTGGATTTACAATCGAAGGTGTTTCTGTATATCGCTCACAAGGCATCGTGTTACAAGAGCCAAGTAAATAACCATTTGCTAAATAATTTGAAACAAGGCCTGATTCAACGCATAGTTGTTTTGACAACCCTTTTCTACCCGACGGGCAAATTGTTACTCCAACAACAGACTTCCCTTTTACTTTATAAGTACAGCTAACATCAAAAGATTGGACAGTAGTAGTCGCTATTGCTGTACAATTGTTAGCATCTGTTACGGTAACTGTAAATGGTGTTGTCTGCCTTGGACTGACTGTTATCGAAGAAGTTATAGCATTATTACTCCATTTATAAACTAAAAGGCCAACACTATTTGCTACTATTGGTGTTAAAACTATAGATTCGGCAGGTTGATAACCGATATAGACCGTCTTACAAGTAGGCAGTGATACAGTAAATTGACAACCGCAATTTTGTACTGTAACTGTTTGCGAAACAGAATTAGAACAGCCATTGACTGTAACAGAATAGATAACTGTATGATTTCCAAGGCTTAATACTGAGGGGTCGAATACTGTTGTGGTATTTCCATCAATTGTAAAAGTACCGCCAGTTGGCGCACCAATAAGCGTTATTGGTGCTGCATTTGAGCAGTAATTTGGGTTTAAACTCGTAATTGAAACAGTAGATAAAGCGTTGATAGTGACTGTTTGTGAAACAGAGTTAGAACAGCCATTGACTGTAACAGAATAGATAACTGTATGATTTCCAACGCTTAATACTGAGGGGTCAAATGTTGTTGCGGTATTACCATCAATTGTAAAAGTACCGCCAGTTGGCGCACCAATAAGCGTTATTGGTGCTGCATTTGAGCAGTAATTTGGGTTTAAACCCGTAATTGAAACAGTAGGTAAGGCGTTGATAGTGACTGTTTGTGAAACAGAGTTAGAACAGCCATTGACCGTAACAGAATAGATAACTGTATGATTTCCAAGGCTTAATACTGAGGGGTCAAATGTTGTTGCGGTATTACCATCAATTGTAAAACTGCCACCTATGGGTGTTCCTACAAGGGTTATTGGTGATGCGTTTGAGCAGTAGTTTGTGTTTAAACCTGTGATAGAAACAGTTGGTAAAGCATTGATGGCAACGTTTTGTATCGTTGAATTTGAGCAACCATTAACCGATGCAGTATATCGAACAGTATGATTACCAATACTTAATACTGAGGCGTCGAATATAGTTGCTGCAATGCCATCAATTGTAAAATTACCACCTACGGGTGTTCCTGCAAGCGTTATTGGTGATGCGTTTACACAATAGTTTGCGTTTAAACCTGTTATAGAAGCATTTGGTGATGCAATAATTTCAATATTTTGTGCCACTGAATTCGAACAACCATTAACATCTGTATAGCTATAAGCCAAAATATGGTTGCCTACGCTTGTTGTTGTTGGATAAAATGTGACAATAGTATTACCATCTAATGTCAGGTCTCCTCCAACTGGCGAAACTATTGGAATTTCAGGTGCTGATTGTTGACAATAACTTGCATTTATACCCGTTAACGAAACATCAGGCTTAGAGATAGTGACGATTTGTGTTGCTGAATTTGAGTAATCATTTTCTGTTGCAGTATAAACAACTGTATGATTGCCAACGCTTAATAGGGAAGGGTCAAACACTGTTGCAACAGTACCATCAATTGTATATACACCACCAAGAGGCGTGCCTGTTAGCGTAACTGCTGCTGCATTTTTACAATAAACCGTGTTTAAAGCTGTTATTGAGACAGGAAAAAATGCTGAAGGCGAGGCAATCATGTAAGTACCATTGAGGTCAACATCGGTTTGTGTTACAGTACAGATACCTGATTCACATTCAAAACTACTATTAGCGACAGGTAAAACAACCCATTGTTCAAGACTATAGTCGTATCGAATAACCCTTGCATTGGTTGTCGAGAAACCAATCCCTTCATTAGTAGATGAATTCCATTGCAATTTTAATGAGGACACATTATTTCTCATACTTAGAATATCTCCTTGCTCTGTGTTTCTTAAAGTATTAAT
Source organism: Saprospiraceae bacterium (assembly GCA_043728105.1). Taxonomy (GTDB): domain Bacteria; phylum Bacteroidota; class Bacteroidia; order Chitinophagales; family Saprospiraceae; genus JAAFJT01. The sequence continues at coordinate 16,825 of JAYTMW010000553.1, forward strand.
TTGATTGTTAATCTCCCATTGCTTTTTAACATAAGCGGATCCCGATATAAGATGCCAAAATAGGTTTGTTTCTTCTCTAACACCTACTAAGGCTACTGAATTTGATCCTGTGAGGTAAACTGGGGTATAATCTGAAGTTCCCACAGGAAAAAACACTTGTTCACCATTAAGTGGTCTTCTTAGTCCAGTATAATCGCCATTACAACTTATAAATCGGTCTGGATTTACTCCTGTAAGTGTAGAATTCAGCTCTAATCCACCCCTTTGTAAAATCAACTTGCCATTAATGAGGTTTAGATTTTCGACAGTAATACCTCCCATAACGACGAGATTGTTAGGATTATCAAGGGTTAAACTGTTGATAAAACCGTGATAATTTATGGTTTGTTGAGTTGTGCCAACAAATTTGAGGTCTCCATAGACATAGTTAATACTATTATCTGTAAAGTTGAAATTGGGATTAGTATAATTTAAACCACCTGCGGTATTGATTTGTAAAAAGACCGCAACAGTAATCATACCGTTGCCTGAATAATCACCCAATTGAAAACTTGATAATGTAACATGCCCATTGTTCTCCAAAACGCCTGTGGCTATTCTCCCCCCTTCCAAGCTTAAAGTAGCATTTTCCATTACCTTCACAGTTCCCGAATAATCAATTAATACCTGACATAAGCCTTCGCCTTGTTTGATAAATGTTCCCTCCACGTTGATGATGCCACTACCTAATAAGAATCCACCAGAGCCAACAGTACAGGTAAATGTTTGTCCTAAAGGGATAAACAAACCGTCCTCAAAAATAATATAATGATTAATCGTTACATTATCATCTGCATCAGGGATTCCATCTGCATCTGTTCCTGAATTGATTGTCCAGATTGCAGGGTTACTCCAATTGCCTGTGGCGGCACTCGTAAAATTCGCAGCGTTTAAAACGCCGCAGCCTAACAACATGGTGATTAGGCTTAGAAATTGTATTATTTTTTTCATAGTTAACAATTTTGTTTTTTGATTAAAAAAAGAAGAAAAAAGTAAGAAAACTACCTTAAAAATAAGCAAATACTGAGGGGTCTCCCAAACCAACAACCTTGATTTCGGACAATAACCCCCCCTCAAACATCTTGTTCGATTACCTTTAGAAAAGTATTTTAGAAATGAATTTTGGGTGTTAACATTAATAGTTGTAGCAATAACTGATTATATTGATACTTTTTTTACGGTTAAAAAAAATTAAGGGTTATCAAATGTTGTTGATCTGCACGTAGTAATTTATTTTTTTTTGAATGAACAAAAATAAGATAGATTAACCAGTCTGAATTGTAAAAAACCGAACTAATGTTGCTTTTGAAAAAATAAAAACCTGTCTGCCGACAGGCAGGTTAAAAATTAAGAAATAAAAATTCGGGTCTGACAATCAATACGATGTCTCATTTTTCTCATCGCCCTGTACCTCGCCCGACGCAATACGCTACTCATACAAATCATAAAAAAAAGTATTGACCCTTAGTGGGGCATCCGAGGGCGTTATCTGATTGACAAATGCGTTGGGAGTCTGCCCCGTATAAGTTTTAAAATCTTTAATCAAATGCGATTGGTCGTAGTAACCATAATCGTATATCATTTTGCCCCAAGATACTGAGGGGGTCATCATGGATTCCGTCATCATGGATTTGAAACGAACAAGGCGGGCATATTCCTTCGGTGATAAGCCCACTTGCAATAAAAATTGTTTCTCCAACCAACGCTCGCTGATATGGAATTTTTCTTCCAATTCCTTCACCTGCACAACGCCTTTTTTGCGTTCAATATAATTCGTCACGGGTGTCATGTCTTTGACAGAAAAAGGAATGTTCAATTGACTAAAATATTGGATAAAATATTTTTCAGTCAATGCCAAAATCTCTTTAATATTCGTTTTGCCATGCAGACTATCTATCAAGCCATCAAAGTATTTATGCAAGCCCACGGTCTCAAACGAATAGCCTTCATTGACCATCGCAGTGGCACTATCCCTTAAAAAATGATGCACCGCAAGGGGTTTCAACAGCAAACAAAGCACGTGCGTATGCGCCTGTACCTGCGCCGCCAAAGGTTTTGTTATCAATCCGCCAAACCACGCATCTTGATTGTAAAAATCAAATTTCTTTTCGGGCTGATTCACAAAATCGAAACCAATGGATTTGTGATTTCTATCATGCCCGATGTTAAACATCAAAACGGATTCGGCCGTAAAAACAGCTTCAAACGGCTCATTTTGATTGAGTTTCATGGTACAATATACACTCATGTATCGTTGCAGAAATGGGTGTACGGGATGAATGGTCGTTTCAAACATGGTTTTCTACTTTATAGAGTGAACATATAAATTGCAAAATAAAATATGGGTGATGCTGACTGTAAAGAGATGCTTCTTAGGAAATTATGAATGATGAATTTGCAAATGACTAATTATCAATTAATTGCAAAATAAAATTAGATACTTTATTATCTTAACGTTCCTTAGACATTAGCGAAGCTGCGGGAATTGAAATTGGGTGTTAACAAATTAAATGTTGGCTTTAAATTCGTAAAATTACTGAGGGACTCACCCAACTCATAATTCATCATTTTTAAAACAAAGATACCCCTCAGTATTGAATAGCTTTATCCCTAATATTGGGGGGATTTTATAAATAAACCTTTCAATTTCGTATAAAGTTTTTATAAAAAAAATAGTTAATTTAATAGTCCTAAAAATTGTAAAATTGCAACAACAAACCTCACCAAAAACAGTGACACCCACCTCACCAAAAATGGTGAGAAAAGAAAAAAATCAATCGGGAGAAAAAAAGAATAGAAATTTAAAAGAGAGCATTAGGGTACAAATTTTTTAAAATGGGGTGTTTTTAGTTGGTTTTACATTTCCAAATATAGTATAATGTTGTAAAACAAAAAAATAAATTAAAAGAAAAAATAGCATTTTAATTTTAATAATATAATCAACTTTTAATCTTCTTATCCAAAGCCATTTTATAAACCGCCCCAACGGGAATATTCGTCTTCTCAATATACACCACATTCCCTTCTATTTTACTCACTTTCTGAATGTTCACGATGTAGGATTTATGCACCCGTGTGAACAGACTATCGGGCAATTCATCTTCCAAATGCTTCATGGTCATCGAAGCCACGATGGTCTGTTTGGTGGTATAAATTTTCGCAAAATTGCCATACGCTTGCACGTACAGGAGGTCGTTAAAATTGATTTTATAATTCGTAACGCCGTCTTTTATGAAGATAAAATCGTGGTGATTTTTTTCTGTTTTTTCAATATTTTCATTCAAAAATGGTTGAAATACTGAGGGGGTATGTGTAGGCGTATGTGCGGGCTTTTTCAACTCAATTACTCGGTTAACCGCCTTCATAAATCGGTCAAATTTGATGGGTTTGAGCAAATAATCCATCACGCCCAAGTCAAAAGCCTCCAAGGAATGTTCAGAATAAGCTGTTGTGAGGATGACTATTGGTGGATTTGAAAGCGTTTTGAGCATCTCCAAACCTGTCATATCGGGCATGTTTATGTCTAAAAACAAAATATCTACGTCGTTTTCACTTAAAAAATCAAGCACTTCAAAGGCATTGTAGGCATGACCCGCCACGGCGAGCGTTTTCAATCTGCCAATATAATTTTCGAGTAGCGTGTGTGCGAGGGGTTCATCGTCGGCAATGAGGCAGCGTATGGTCATAATGAATGAAAAATGTTTGATGTACGAAAGCACATTATACTATTTGAAAATCAATTTCTTATACGAATTATTGGTTTTATACGCACCAGAGGTGCAAAATATTGGTAACAAATCAGTCCATATTTATTTAGCCCCAGCGGGGCGCAATATTGGTAAATCACAAAACTCATGCTACCGATATTGCGCCCCGCTGGGGCTTTGGGTAAGTGGCTAAAATGATTTATTACCAATATTTTGCACCTCTGGTGCGTTTCAAATTCAAAATTCAAATTCCTCAAATATTTATCGTCAATTGCACTTTATACAATTGATTATCAGTATTTATCAAAAGTTGATGTTTGTTTGGAAAAAGTAGATCTAAGCGTTTTTTGATATTTTCCAATCCCGTTTGCGTAGATTTTACGATTTGTTTTTTTACGGGAATCGAGTTATCAATTTTAAAAGAAATACCGTGTTCATGCACACCCAAAAGAATATTTATCGCACTTTCACCCTCCGCACCGATACCGTGTTTGTAAGCATTTTCGATGAACGGAATAAACAACATAGGCGGTATTTGGAGGGTCAAATTATCGGTTTTATCCACCGCAAAACTCACTTTAATTCTTTCCGTAGAACGCTTTTTTTCGAGCGCAATATAGTTTTCCAAAAACTCAATTTCATCATCAATACTCACTTCATTTTTCTTAGAACTTTCAATTTGATAGCGCATCAAATCCGATAATTGCAGTATCATTTCGTTGGCTTCATCGTGGTTTGTCAGGTTTTGAGCGTAAATATTATTCAAAGTATTAAACAAAAAATGTGGATTCACTTGCGATTGCAGGAGCTTCAATTCCGCTTCCACTTGCCGCCTTTTGGTCTTTTCGTATTGAATTTGTAGTAAAATGCCCTTGTAGGCGTAACTGATTGCGGTTGAGAAAAATATAAAGATAAACGGTAAAATAATCGAAGCCAACAAATTAAAAGGATTAACGCCCACATGAGTCAACGTTAAAACCAATAGATGTAGAAATGCGCTTTTTGCCACTAAAACAAAAAGCCCTAAAATATATGGAAGCCATTTTTTTTGACTTAAATACTGTTTAATAAGCCACTTATGAGGATAAAACAATAAAAGTGGCAATAAACAGATAAATACCTTTTCAGGTAAATTCCTCGCATGTACGGACGGAATCATGAACAACAGCACGAAAAACCACACCTTTATATCGAATACCATTTCTTTTTTCATGGTTCAAAAATAGATTCTTTTTTTGATACCAACCCTTATGAAATGACGAACTAAGTTCATCCGATTATAAGCTGCGTTTGTCCAATCTTTGAGGGCTTTATCACCTATTGTTTGCGATATTTACAAAAGCAATCACCTTTGTAACATCAAAATCAGCGATTAGCTTTGAGCGATCAGCTATCAGCAACCTACTCAATCGGCTGCAAGCTGATTGCTCACACCTGAAAGCTATTAATTCACCTTTTAAATTTTTTAAATCATGGTTGCTATTCATAAATCCGACAACAATTTTATTTTTGACATTAAAGGGCTTCACAAATTATGGGCTTTTAAAAGTCAAATCACTGTTTCACAAAGCAATATAGTCAGTGTGCAACAAGTTGAAGGCCCCCTCAGTATTTTTAATGGTTTGAGGATGCCAGGCACGTATCTGCCCTCTGTCATCACGGCGGGTACTTTTTTCAAAGGCGGTAAAAAAACATTTTGGGATGTTGTCAATTCAAAAAAATGTATCGTTGTTGAGTTGAAAGACAGCAATTATAATCAGTTGATTGTTGAGGTGGAAAATCCCGAAGAAGCTGTTGAGATGTTGCGTCGTTAAACACAATGTATCGGCGGATTAATCCAAGCTGTGCGATTAAACGTCTTTGGCAACATTTATCATCTTGAAACCACCGATTTTAATCGGTGGGCTAAATCAAAGCACGAAATACATCTATCTTCTTTTC
>JAYTMW010000554.1:0-2584 GCA_043728105.1 Saprospiraceae bacterium
TTTAACACATAGGCACATAGGACACATAGTATTATGTATAAACTATTAATAATCAACACTTTATATAAATCTATGTTTCCTATATGCCTATGTGTTTCAAAAAAAACTCTCAATTAGGCTATTTTAATATTTACTCATTACTATATAATTTATCATTCAAAATTGAATAAAACTTTATTCTTTCAACCAAAAATTTTTTTTAAAGATGAAAAAATTATTACTTCCTATTCTCCTTTTGCTTTTAGCAACAGGCTTCATGAAAGCTCAAATCAACGAGACTTTTGAAACGGGTGGCGCAGCCCCTTTGCCGTGGACGGCAGCCGATGGTAAATATTTGGGTGCGGTGAATAACCCTGCGCCAAACAGCGTGAATAGCTCCGCAAAATGTGGTGGCTATATTAAATCAAACTTGGCTGAATACAGCCTTTTTATTGCCACTTTACCGACGGCTTTGAACTTGACAACTAATAACAAATTTACGGTTCAGATTCAAGCCAATCGTGATAAAGTTTGTAAGTTCATCTTCAAATTAGAAGGCTCAAAAGGGGCAAAAGAGTTTACAAAAAACATTGTTATCACTAAATCTTGGCAAGAGTATTCTTTTGATTTTAGCTCAATTGCTGCCAACGATTCTATCAAAAAAATCCTTTTCTTCTTCGACCCAGGCGTGAAAGATACAAAGGATACATTCTATTTTGACAACATCAAACAGCTTCCTGCGGATGCTTGTGCGGGAACAGTTGCACCCACTACGCAAAATCTGTTAGACGATTTTGAGTGTCAACGCAATGCCTCTTATTCTAATGGATTGGATAGTTTGACGGTGATTGATAACCCAAGCAAAACGGGTATCAATACGAGCGCAAAAGTGGGTAGATTTAGAGATTATGTGGGTGGCGGTACAGAATATTCAAACTTGTTGCACGACAATATTGATCCGATTGATTTAACAAAATTCCCCTTGTTGCGCATGAAAGTTTGGGCTTCTCGTGCAGGTCTTTTGCTTTTGAAAATAGAAGGTGGTTCAACCACCAGTGAAGTGGGGACGAACATAACGGCAGCGCAAGTTGGCACGTGGATAGAAGCTAAGGCAGATTTTTCGCCTGTTCAATTTGCTGGTAACACCAAGCTCGTGATGTTTTTCAATGCAGGAGTGAATGGTGTTGCGGGCGATGTCTATTATGTGGATGATATTCGCTTCACGGAACCAGCACCACTTGAAAGTTTTGAGCCGCAAGCCCTAACGTGGGCACCCCTCAGTAATGATGCCGCTTTGCACGGTGCATTTGCCGTTGCGGACAACCCGAATGCCACGGGTGCAGTCAATAAAAGTGCAAAAGTGGGTAAATACACGAAAGGAACAGCGGCGATTAGCACCTTGACAGGGGCTTTGCCAGCAGGCTTTAAAGTGGATGCGGCGGCACCACAATTGAATTTTCAAGTTTATGCACCTGATGCGGGTAAAATCGTAAAAGTGCAATTGGTGAGTGCTACGCAAGGCAATAAAGAAGCTACTGCAACGGTGACGGCAGCCAATGCGTGGGAAGAATTGAAGTTTGATTTTTCGGGTGCGGCGGGCATTGCGGACATTTCGCAAGTCAACATTTTGTTTGATGCTGGCACGGCTGCAAATGGTAAAATGTACAATTTTGACAACCTCAATTTTGGCAAATTGACCATCAATGTTTGTGGTGCGGTTGTGCCTAATCCGAATATTTTGGATGATTATGAATGTCAACGCAACGGTATTTTCCCTGCGGGGCAACCGATAAAAGTGGTGAATAATCCATTCAAAGGGCAAACAAATGGCTCGGATAAAGTGGGCGAATACACCGACCCAACGGATGAATATTCAGCATTGGTTGTGGATTATGGAGCAAATGCTATCAACCTTAATAAATTTAATCAATTGAGTGTTAAAATTTATTCTACCAAGATAGTTCCGCTTTTGTTTAAGTTGGAAGGTGGTACGTCTCCTGGTTATGAAAATCCAATTGTGAACGTGTCAAAAATTAATGATTGGGTGACTTACAACATAGATTTTAGCAATCAAAAAGGTAAAAATCATAAGAAAATTGCGATATTTCTCAATGCGGGAGTAGCGCATACGACAACGGATATTTACTACTTGGATGATTTGCAATGGAACTCAGAACCAATTACGGGTTGTGCGATTGATGCTGAAACAACATTTGCTGCAACCTATTTTGCCAATGGTGATTTGGATGGTAAACCCGTAGAAACGGTGACTAATCCAAAAAAAACGGGTATCAACACGAGTAATAAAGTGATAAAATTTGACCGTCGCCCAGGTGGTGAAATTTTTGCGGGAGCGTTCACGGATTTACCTGCACCGATGAAATGGACAAATACGAAATATGTGATTCGTGCTAAGGTTTTGATGGATCACATTGGTAATTTTGCGCCAAAAGTTGAGGCAGGCCCAGGCGGTGCAGGAGCGGCTCACGAAGTGCCAAAAGCCAACACAAAAGTGAATGAATGGGAAGAAATTACGGCTGATTTTTCGGGTAAAATTACGGCTACGGATAAATACTATCGTTTGGCTTTTTTCATAGACCTTCTT